>JBCCCR010000010.1 GCA_039033415.1 Pseudomonadota bacterium
GTGGCATGGAGGCCTACCCCGAGTTCATGCATGGCGCCATGAAGTAAGCGATCTGAAACTAGGAGCTATAGACCAATGAAAATGGTGACGGCGGTGATCAAACCGTTCAAACTCGATGACGTACGTTCCGCCCTGTCCGAAGTCGGCGTGCAGGGCATCACGGCTACGGAAGTGCAGGGTTTTGGCCGCCAGAAGGGCCACACGGAGCTTTACCGGGGGGCCGAATACGTGGTGGATTTTCTGCCCAAGGTCAAACTGGAGATCGCCGTCACCGACGATCGGGTCGACGCTGTTGTTGAGGCTATCGCCCAGGCCGCAAATTCAGACCAGATTGGCGACGGCAAGATTTTTGTGCACGCCCTGGAGCAGGTAGTTCGAATCCGAACCGGCGAAACCAACGCTGAAGCGCTGAGCTGAAGCACTCCTGCTTATTCATTGCCGGCGGTGACGCCGGCAATGAAGTTTCGGCGCTTTGCGCGGCATCCCAGTTACCCGCTGGGTCGCGTTTACACCGGCGGTGGTAAGCCCACTACCGCCTCGTCTTAGTCCCGCCGAATCCTCATCCGAGGCGCGTAGCTTCCTGCGAGTGGCGTCGGCAAGATCAGCTTGAAACTGATTAACAGCAACTGCGCAGATAACGCGTTGCTTCCAGGCCACTGACCATCTCAGCTAAACCGCGACGTAAACCGCACCCAATCTCGCCAGCCGGGCAACCCGCACCGCAGCCCGGTATCGGCTCCGGTTGAATGCGCCAGCCGCCCTCATGTATCCAACCCAGACGTTGTGCTGCATTGGCTGTCCTGGCATGAAGGAGGGGCTGCCAAAGGCCTTGATCAGCCTAAGCACGCTGGGACGTACTTAGGTGGAATGGACCCGGGCCGGTGCAACACCCGGCGCGGCGAAGACTCCAAATAAGGTTATTGGGGGAATGGTGGAGATGGCCGTGATGTCGATGAAGCGGGCGCGGATCCCTTCCGGGCCAGGCCTGTACATTTTGGCTTCAGATTGATCCCATCAGTGGTGTGAGGAGGCAGCTGAGCGAGAGGGGCCCGTCGGTACACCTGTTCCGCAGCTTCGTCGGCATACAGCCAGCTCTCCCTGTGACGCGGGCTTGATTGCGTGGCGGCTGTCGTGACGACTGGCTCTTTTGAGTCGTCAATGCCGTACTCCAGCAGAATTTGCGTTCGACCCACCCCAGAAAAGCCGGATACCAACGTGGCAGCACTGCAGCAGCTTCAGTAAATGGCGATGGCGAATCACGCCGCACCAAGGGCCGGTGCCCAGCATGGTTCACGAATGGCGCGGGCATCGCCCGTCTACTGCATCCATTCAAGCCAAGCCGCGCCCAAAATATTCAGGTATCGGCCGATATTCAATTAGCAAAAGGCTTCAAGATCCTGAGGCAAACGCCATGACCGCTTTATGCCGGGTGGCTAGCGTGTTGCTGCTAAGGCCGAACGACGCCACAAGACTCTGCCAACCCTCATCAATAAAAAATCGAGAGTCTTTTTGACGCGGATAAAAGGATTGTCCGGCCCGCTGAGAAATTGCCGAAAAACGGCGGTCAGGACTCTAACGAACAGGGGAGGCGAACAGATGTAGTGGATTCCGCGCTGACGCCCGAGTCCGCTGTCTGGTGGTTTGATAAGAAGCGGGTTAAAAATTATTTGCCAGGTGGCGAGTGTGCGCTGCACGCTGACGTCTCGCAAAAAAACCCAGCAGCAGGCCCATCCAGGCGACCAGCGCCAACATCATCGTGACCGCTGGCAGATGGCCCGCCTGGATCATCCACAGATCGTAAATTAGGCAAAAGACTCCGGCGAAAACGCTCATGATGGTGTGGAAGTGTTTCATTTCGATCCTGCCTACCTGCTGTGCTGTTATCAGTAATACGTCCCAGCCGACAAAAAGTTGCAGGAATTAGCCGGTTGATTGGCTTTTTCACGCCGCAGGCAAAAATAAACTTGTAATTCAATAATTTAAGACGCGCACAACACGCCAAGGTGTTCATCAACGCTCGAGTGATATCGGAAGCGCCCCGTTGGGAGTGTGAGCGCTCTTCGCCAGCAGCACGGCCAGCCAGGCTGAAACCCCCACCCAAAAAAAAGCGCGGCCGAAGCCGCGCTTTTCTCCTTACTTGTGAGCTTCGGTTATTCGAAGCCGTTACGGAAGAGGCTCTCGCCAACGCTGATGACCACTTCAGCCTGGCCGGCAGCTGCACCATCGGTTACACCGTAGGTGAAGCGTTCGACGCCGGAGAAGTTGGCGTTGGGCTCGTAGGTGAACGTGCCGTCGGGGTTAACCGTCAGCGTGCCGTTCTGCACTCCTGAGAGCACCTCGTAGGCCAGCGTGTCGCCATCGATGTCGGAGTCGTTGTCGCTGAGGTTTCCAGCTACTTCGGCTCCAACCGCCGTGTCAAACGACTCACCTTGGATGACCGGGACGTCGTTCACCGCTGCGATGTTGATGTTCACCGCTGCGACGTTCGAGCTGTCCACACCGTTGTTCACCTGGAAGGTAAATGCGTCAGCACCGTTATAGTCGGAGCCAGGCATGTAGACCAGGTTCGGCGCGGTACCCGACAGCGTTCCGCTCACCGGTTGACTCAGCAAGGTGTAGGAAAGCACCCCACCCTGCGGGTCGAAGCCGGACAGCGTAATGGCGATCGGCGAATCCTCACTCGTGGTGGTCTCCAGGGCGTTAGCAATCGGCGGTCCGTTCGGATCGCTCACGGTGATGGACACCGTGGTCTCTGCCGAAGAGTCAGTGCCGTCAAGCGCGACGAACTGGAATGAATCCGTACCGACAAAGCCCGGGTTGGACGTGTAGGTCAGCACCGGCGGAATACCCGTGAGGGCGCCGTTGCTGGGCAGATTCACCACCGCGTAATCCAGCGCTGCGGTCTCCACGTCGGTTGCCGTCAAGGTGATAGCAACAGAGGTTCCCGAGTTGGTAGCCAGATTTTGCGGATCAGCCATGGGTACATCGTTGATCGAGTTGATCGTGATCGCCACGGTCGCTTCGTTGGAGGTGGAGGTTCCATCGCTGGCGGTGTACGTCAGCGAATCCACACCGTTGAAGTTCTCGTCTGGCGTGTAGGTCAACGTCGGCGGCGTACCGCTGATGGTGCCGTTGCTGGGACCGCTAGTCACCGTGAAGGTCAGCTGATCGCCGTCTTCGTCGGTTCCACGCAGCCTCACGAACGTTGCCACGTCCTCATCGGTTCTCACGTTACGGTTCAGCGCAACCGGAGGCGTGTTGCCCTGGTCGACCGTCACCGAATCGCTTGACGTCTGAGTACCCGGACCCGGAATCGGATCGCCGCCGGCATCACTCGGATCACCGCTCGCCGTTGCCTCGATGGCAGACGGCAGCCCGCTGGGCGCGGCAACCACGAAGTAGTAGGTCAGCTCACTGCCCGGTCCAAGCGGCGGTGTTCCGACCTTCAGCAGCATGTCGTCCAGCGTGATGTTGAGGGACGGCACTTCGACACTCAGGTTCGAGAAGAACGTGTCGCCGGTGTTCGCCAGATCCACACAGAAAGTGAGGGCCTGAGTCGTCTCGGCGGGGAACGTGTCGGAACCGCCACCGACGGCACACAGGTCGCCAGTATCGGAACCCAGGTACGCGGTCAGTGACAGAGACAGACCCGGTGCACCTTCAACCGTCAGACCCAGCGGCTTGGCTTCTGCCTGGTTGACGAAGTTACCGCCAACGTTCAGCTCAGCACTGTAGCTGCCGAAGGGCAGTGACGTTGAGTCGAAGGTTAGATCCAGCATCGCATCGCTGCCGGCGGGAATTGTTCCAACCTCGGGCTCAGCGCTGGCCCATGGCGTTGCCAGGGTCAGGTTAGCCGGCTCGACGGCGTAGATGGCGCTGGTGGCATTACCGACCACATACACCACACCGTTCGGATCCAGCCTGCTGCGGACCAGGTCGTTAATGAAGTCATCCGGAATGGCCGCGAGCGGCGTGTTGACGCCGAGGCTCGTGCCGAAGATGTCGGTGATTTCAGACTGCGTCACCTGACCGGCAGAGATCTCACCCACCAGCACATCCAGCTTGCCTTCGATGACATCCAGGCCGTTACCAAACAGGCCTGCGCCGGTGTCGAGGCTGGTCTGCGGAACCGGATAACCCGGCAGCAGATTACCCAGACGATCCACAGCGTAGATGTCGTCCGTCACGATGTCGATGTAGAAGAACGCGTCGAGCGTTGCGTCGTATTCAACACCGGTGATCAGACCACCAGGCGAGGTCGGCGGGATGAAGAAGTTCAGGAAGTTACCGTCGAGGTCGCCCTGAACCATTGCCGGGAAGTCAGCGTCCAGCCACCACAGGGTGTTGGTTGAGCTGTCGAAGGCCACACCGGTGGTCGTGCCGAAACTCGGATGCTGAATCGTTTCTTCGATAAACAGCGAGGAGTTGTAGCGCACGGTGTTGCCGCTGAACAGGTCAGCCACCCAGATGTCTCCTTCCGGCGACATGGTGATACCGAGGGGTGAACCCTCTGGATACGGTGCTGACAGCAGGACGTCACCTGGCAGTGCCGTGAAGTCGGCAGGCCCGCGCTGATACTCAGGCGCAGTAAGGGCCGCTGACTCACCGGCAGAACTGCGCCGGCCGACTGCGTTGTTGTTGCCCGAGGCTGACAGCGGTGCCGCCGGCAGACCGAAGTCGTAGCTGCCAATGTTCACCAGGTAGTCGAGGGCCAACGTGCCGAGGTTGCTGAGGACCAGCGGGTTGGTGACCGACTCGTTGCTGCCCAGCGTCTCAACGACCGCCGAGGAGTCAAACGCGATGGCAGGCGCATCGACCGCAAAGTCGAATACGGTGATACCACCTTCGGTGACTTCGACGTTGATCGTCGGATCAACATCACCACCGTTGGGTACATCGATCTCCAGCACGTAGAAGCCGGCGGTCAGGACGTCGAAGCTGTAGGAGCCATCTTCGCCGCTGAGGGCCGTAACGCTGGCACCGGCACGGGTCGCTGTGATGAGGGCACCTTCGATCGGCAGCGAGGTTCCCGCAACCGTGACCGTACCTTCAAGCGATCCACCACCGGCACTGCCGCCGACACCACACGTGGTGACCAGGAACTGCTCCATTAGCGCATCCCGGTTGGGTTGCGTCGGAACAGCCGGGAACGAGAAGCCCAGGTAAGCAGCGTTGTAGACGCCGTTGCTGACGCCGGTAGCGGCGACCTGAGAGTTGTTTCCGGAATCACCCTGGTAAGTGATGGTGTCTGGACCAATCGGGTCGAGCTGGTCGCTGAAGTTGCTAAAGCCAGCAGCGCCGTAGTCCAGGGTGTAGGGACCGAGGCCGGCAAACGCGTTGTCGCCAGTGACCGTACCCTGCGCGACGTCAGACTGGCCTGCGGCAACGCCGAGGTAGTCGGTCATCAGCGGGGTCAGTCCCTTGTCGAAGAAGTAGTCTTGCGAGCTGATCAGGAAGCAGCCGCCGCCATCGAGGTAGCTGGAGATCGCTACTTCGCTGTCGGCCGAAGGACCTGAGGTGCCCGGGAAGCCAAACTCGTCACCGCTGAACCAAACCACGGCCTGGTAGTCGCCCAGAGTTGCGGCGTCAGGTTCGGTGGTGTCGCTGTTCAGAGTGTCAAAGACGTCGAAGGTCAGGCCGAGGTTCTGCAGCGAGTCTGCATAGAAATCGCTGACGTCAGGCGTGTTGTCATCGTCGTCGACGAGCAGTACCAATGCCCCAGCCGCCGCTGCCACCGTGAAGGTGTTCACCGGCGAAGTGGCTGACTCGCCACACGGGTTGATCGCTGCGACGCGCCAGAAGTAGTCGCCAGGCTCCAGATCCATGTCTACGGTCAACGTGGTCTCGGTGGATTCCTGATCGACGACAATGGCGCCAAACTCACTCACCTGGAGGCGATAGCTGGTGGCGCCAGGTACGGCGGCCCACTCAAACGTGACGGTGCCGCCGATGTCGCGGATGCCGTTCACGGGCGCGATCAGTTCAGGTGCGTTCGCCGGTACCCCATTAGATACGCCCACGGTAACCGGAACGGCCCCGTCTTCGAGACCTGCGGCAGAGCCGATGAGGTCGAACGTATAGCTCCCAGAAGCGACGCTGCCGTCAACGGAAATCTGCGCAACGGTAGATCCTGGCGTCGGGTCAACTGGGTTGGCGGTGAAGTCCACCGTGAAGCCAGCCGGCAGGTTAGCCGTGCTCATGTCCACAGGATCAACAGCGCCCGTGCTCAGCGCTACGTCAAGACCGATGTCCTCGAGGTTGCCCGGAGTACAGACCAGCTGTTCGGTGTTGCCGGTGTTTTCGGTCAGCACAACGCGGTCTACGCCGCAGCTCTCAAACCGGAACGAGCACACGCGCGTGTTCCAGGTGACTGCGCTGGTGGCCGCGTAATACTCAGTCGTGTACCAGAAGGTACAGTTGTCGACCGGGTCAACGCTCATGGAGGAGTAGTCCACCCAGCGATCAGATCCGGTCTGGACGCCGCCGCCGTCGACACAGGAGGCTTCCGTTTGAAGCGTGCCTGCCGGGTCGGTGGCCTCGCGACCGGTGTAGTAAATTGAAGGCTCGGTGTTTTCGCTGCCCAGCGAGTAGCCGATGCCGATGTTGCCGGAGATATCCATCGCGATAGACGGCAGCCAGCGATTCTCGGAATCCGGCGCAAAAACGCCTTCATCAACGATGCTTGAAGCGCCGGAGGCGTAGTCGATTTCTACCCAGCGCACGCCCGCCTGATCGCCTCCGACGTCAACCGTGTGGCTGAGAACCAAACGGGTTGAATTCGGTGCGGAAGTCGGATTAACGCGGATTGCGGCCCGATACATCGTGAACTGACTGAGCGAATCGAGCAGCTGAGGCGTACCCGGCTGTGGGATACACGCGCCAAAACCGCAAAGTTCGGAGTCAAACTCGGCGGCAGATTCAAGCAGGGTTGGTGCCGAGAATGTTGAGTTAGCCGGCGTGTCGAAATCCGGGCAGAATTCCCAGATTCGATACCCGTCGGGTCCACCACCCACACCCCAGACTTCATCGTCAAAGGCCTGGATGATGACGTTACAGGTACCCGCGGGCGCAACGGCCGTTCCTTCAATGTGGCCTGGCTGCAGGGCAAAAGCAAAATCTGGGCTGCTGCCTGCCAGGTCCTCGAATTCGATAAAGGTTGCGGTCGGATCACCAGCCAGCATCGCGTCGCGATCGGCAGCGATGATAGACACGCCTCCGAAAGTTCCGCCGGGGAAGTTGTTGGTGGTCAGGTAGTAACCGCTGCTAGCGCCGGTCTCGTCATCGAAGATTCCGATTTTCGGATAGTCGATGCCCGGAATGGCGTACTCGTAAAGGTTATAGGCACCCAGGGGATCGTTGGTCTGGGAGATCGCGAAGCACTGGCGGCCGTTGGCGGAAACTGGCGCAGCAAACTGCGAGAAAAGCCAGCGATCGGCGACTTCGTCATACAGAACAATCGGGTCACCGTTGTTGTTCGATTCGCAGAGTCCGCCGAAACCTGTCCAGAAAATATTTCCTGGCAGGGGGCCTGCTGCGAGTGAACCGTCAGCCTTATTGAAGATCTTGACGCCCAGGTTCATGTACTGGATGTAGAAATTCAGACCGACGTCACCGTTCGGGTCAGGGGGCGAAATCTGGCCGCCGAAGACCTCAACGTTGTCCAGGTTGTTGTAGCCGTCGAAGCTCAGATCCAGCGTCGGAGCGCGCTTATCGGTTGGCGCTTTGCGAGTCGGATCGAAGGCCGGTGCCTGCTTGCGGCCGCGATCGAGAAAATCGGGCTTCAGAATGTTAGGCACGGTTTGCGGCTTTTGTTGCTCGCTGGGTCGGGCCGGTTGGTTGGCCTCAAATTCTCTGGCGAGCTGCCTCAGCGGCGGGGATACGCCGGTTCGCACGGCCTCGTGGACCTGTGGACCGTCTTTGGTTTGCGCCAGTGCAAGTGGCCCAAAGACCACGCTGGCGATAAGTAGTGGAACGAGGGTATAGAACCCCCTAAACGAGCGTCGTTTCACGCAGAACCTCCCAAGTTGAAATGGTCAAACGGGCTACCGTGGCTACGCCACAAGTGGCTACCGCTTGCTAACCCCCTGAACACGTTGTTGCAGCACCTGCCGAGCTTCAGCCGCCAAAAATGGCTGCGCCAAGGCCCGATAGATTTCCGTGAGCTCCCTCTCAGGTTGGGTTTTGCCAATGCCTCGAAGCGCTGCTTCCACAACACCCCGATGGGCAGCACCCATCCATCTGGCAAAAGCGGGTAGGTCCTTCTCCCCGGGTGAAAACTGATCCGCTAGCGCAATCAACGCTGTATAGACCAGCCCGGGCCAGTACATGTCGTTACGAACAACCGACACCGGCGTGGTATCGAGCAGCCCGCGAACCACCGTCCTGGCTCGTTCTGTGTAGCCATCGCTGGCAAATCCGATTCGCAGAGCCATTGTTCGCGCCATGGGGTCGCGGTTGACGTCTGCGGCAAAGTCCCAAACCTGACTGGTCTGGTCTGCATTGAACTGCTCCATCAACGAGGGACGCCCGAGAATCTCGGCGGCGCTGAGGCGTTGAAGGAAGGGATCTCCGACTCGCAGCTGAGCGAGCAAGAAGTCCGCGTGGTCTGAAGGGGAGTCAGCAAACTTGCGCTGGGCGGTACCGTCCAGCATCTCAATCGCGGCGGGCGAGGAACCGCTGATGATCTCGCCGGCCAGCAGGTTGCGCACAACCCGAGGCTCGGTTCGGTGATAGCCCTCGGCGGGGAAACGCTTCTTTTCCGCGTCGGTATAGGCGACGAGGTAGCGACCTTTGCCGCCGATGAGCGCAACCGTCGCGTCATCGAAGGCCAGCGTGATCGTCTTTTCGCCAGGCTCACCGGCAAGTTTTTGAATGACGTCAAACGTGACGGCTGCGCCGTCGATCTCGCTCGGGGTCGCAATGATTAGTCGATGGTTCGACTGATCCTGCAGGTCCCAGGAGGGCGGTTGCGTCTGGTTTGCCGCCCATGCACTGTTGGCAGCGATTATGAGGGAAAAAAGACAGACACGACGGGAGAAACGCCTGGCCATAGGCGACAGTTGAGCAACCAAATGGTCGCATTGGCGGGGTTTTTTTGCGCTGTGAAACAACACGGACACAACGGTAACAAATTGTAACAACGCGGAGCAAGCAGTTTCTCGGGTTTGGCACCACTCGGTCCGAAGACCCGGAATTTGCGGTTGCGGGCCAACGTGAGTTCGCGTGAACGGTGGCTGACACTACGCTTTCAAGCCTGGGTGCCAGCCTTAGAAAAACGTTATTAATGAATTAGTTAAGCAAATAATCGGCCGTTAGCAGCTGTGCCGACACGGCCGCTGACTGCGCAATTCAACCCAAGTGCGCCAAACGCTCCCCGCTGCGTGTTCGCCACCCTGACACGACGACGGCGAGAGGAGCTAGGCTTGCCGACACGTCAGTCGAACGCAGAAAATCCGCCGGATTGTTAACCCGAAACCCACGAAGTGTCGCTGTCGAGCAATCAGGTATTCTAGGCGTTGAAGATTTAGGGATATTTGTCATAATTGGCAGGCAAAAGTCCCGAATTTCACACCAAGCTCACGGAAAATCAGTGCCTTACCGGCTATTGCCACCAATTAACACTAACCCGAGCGCTGCCCAACGGAGTGCTAAGAGCCGAGCGGGATGTGTATGCGAGCCAATACAACGCCTCACGTCGGAATATGGCGGCAATGGTGCCGCCGAGGGTCGTTGTTAAGGATTTTGCTGCTTGCGGATCGGACGGACGCCGAGCAGGCGCCCTGGCTCAGTCAGCGCCTAGGGCGATGCCTTCCAGCCGATCCTCGAGCTCGTCGCCGGCCCGGTTGAGCGCTTCGAGCGTCTCCTCATCCGGGGACCAATAGTTCCGTTCGTGTGCCTCGATCAGGCGATTGGCCAGTCGTACCGACGCTTTGGGGTTGAGCTCAGCAATACGCTTACGCATCGCTTCGTCCAGCACAAAGGTCTCGGTCACCCGCTGGTACACCCATGGGTCGACCTGGCCGGTGGTGGCCGACCAGCCGACCGTATTGGTCAGCTGCGCTTCGATTTGCCGCACACCCTCATGGCCGTGTTCGAGCATCCCTTCAAACCACTTTGGATTCAGCGTTCGGGTGCGTGTCTCGAGCGCCACCTGCTCGGCCAGCGTTCGGATCTTGCCTTCGCCCTGGGTCTGGTCGCTGATGTAGGTGGGCGCCGCCTCTCCTTTCGCACACTTGACGGCCCGGCCGATGCCGCCGAGGGTGTCGAAGTAGTGATCGATGGTGGTCACACCCAGCTCCACCGACTCCAGATTTTGGTATGCCAGATCAACCTTGGACAGGACACTGTTGAGGAGCTCCGGCTGCGCGGTGGCGGTGCCCTTACGATTAAAGGCAAAACATTTACGCTGGCTGTACGCCTCGGCGAGTTCGTCATCGTCATTCCAGCTGCCGCTATCGACCAGCATATTGACGTTGGCACCGTAAGCGCCCTCAGCATTCGAGAAAACCCGCAGAGCGGCGGTTTCCAGATCGGTACCGTTACGCGCCATAAATGCCAGCGTGTTGGCCCGCACAAAGTTCATGGGCGCCGGTTCGTCTTCGGCGCTTGCCGCCAGATACGCCGCCTCGGAAAGCAGCCGCGTTTGCAGCGGCAGCAAATCGCGGAATATACCCGACAGGGTGGTCATCACGTCGATCCGCGGTCTGCCGAGCTCCTCCAGCGAAATCAATTCGGCGCCACAGACCCGACCGTAACCATCAAAGCGGGGGCGCGCGCCCATCAGCGCCAGCGCCTGCGCGAGCGGCGCTCCTTCAGACTTCAGATTGTCAGCCCCCCAGAGCACGAGCGCGATCGTTCGGGGCATGGGAGACCCGTCTGCCATGTGGGTGTCGAGTAGACGCTGCGCCTGCCGCTCGCCGTCCTGCATGGCGAACGCGGACGGGATGCGAAACGGGTCGAAACCGTGGATGTTGCGGCCCGTCGGCAGCACCTCGGGGTTACGAACGATATCGCCTCCGGGTGCCGGCGCCACAAAACGCCCATCCAGCGCTGCCACGAGGGCCGGCAGCTCCGCCTCGTGGGTCAGGAGTCGATCGGTCTCAGCCAGCTCGACGAGCAACGATCGGTGTTCGGTGTTGTCCGCCAGCTCGTCAGGCGTGACGCCGGCAACGAGTTGGCCAAGCGTATCCCGAGAGACCTCGCCATCATCGCGGCTCGCGGCAATGGCGGCCAGCATATCAACCCGATCCTGCTCGCTCGGCGCAACGCCGACGACGTGAAGGCCATGGGGAATTAGCGCATATTCCATTTCCAGGATTTTCTGGCCCAGCGCTGCCGCTTCCTGTGCGGGGTTTTCCCAGGCCGGCTCAGCGGGCGCCAGATCCACAAGCGCCGCCTGTGCCTGGATCAGTTCGAGCATCTCGGCGAGCTCGTTTTTGGCCGTTGGCGGCGTGCCGCGATAGCGCTCTAGCGTCGCCTTTAGATCATTGAGCCCCTGATACAGGCCCGCCTCCGTCAGCGGTGGCGTCATGTAGCTGATCAGCGTGGCGTTGGCTCGACGTTTGGCCAGCGCGCCTTCGGAGGGATTGTTGGCGGCATAGAGATAGTAGTTCGGCAAGTCGCCGATCAGTCGATCGGGCCAGTCGGCCTCGCCGAGGCCCGACTGTTTACCCGGCATAAACTCAAGGGCCCCGTGGGTGCCGAAGTGCAGCACCGCGTGGGCGTCGAAATCTTCCCGCAGCCATCGGTAGTAGGCGCTAAAGGCGTGAGTCGGCGCAAACCCCTTTTCAAAAAGCAGCCGCATCGGATCGCCTTCGTAGCCGAAGCTTGGCTGAATGCCGACAAACACGTTGCCAAACCGCTCTCCCAGCACAAACAGCGACGAGCCTGAGCTCAGCTGGCGCCCCGGCGCTGGGCCCCATTGCGCCTCGATCTCAGCCAGGTGGGTTTCCCGGCGAACGTAGTCATCCACCGCGATCACCTGGTGTACGTTGGCGTCCTGCCCATAGCGCGATGAGTTGCCGCCGAGCACGCGATCACGCAGCTCGTCGACTGTCTCGGGAATCTCAACGTGATAGCCCGCGACCTTCAGCGCACCCAGCGTTTGATGCAGCGACTCAAAGACCGACAGGTACGCAGCGGTGCCGGTGGCGCCGGCGTTCGGCGGAAAATTGAACAGGGTGATCGCAAGACGACGGTCGGCGCGCTCCGCGTGTTTCAGACGCACAATCTTCTGCACTCGGTCAGCCAGCCGGTCGGCCCGCTCCGTGCAAGCGATCATGTCTCTGCCGGCGGCGCCGTCTTTAAATTCACACTGGCGGGAACAGCCCTCACAATGCCCGCAGGTTGAACTCGAGCGTCCGCCAAACACCGAGGGTACGGTCGCACCGTCGATTTCTGGAATGGCGACCATGATGGTCGACTCCACCGGCGAGAGCCCGCGGTCGTCCTGGTTCCATTCCTCCAGCGTCTGAAATTCCAGCGCGTGGGCCGCCAGATAGGGCACATCCAGTCGCTTAAGTATTTCCTCCGCGGCCGCAGCATTGTTATAGGCGGGACCCCCAACCAGTGAAAAACCGGTTAGCGAGAGCACCGCGTCAACGGTGGGTTTGCCGTCGCGCATAAAAAACCGTTCGATCGCCGGCCGCTGGTCCAGCCCGCTGGCAAACGCCGGCACAACGCGCAGGCCACGATGCTCCAGCGCCTCGATTACCCCATCGTAATGGCGCGCATCGCCGACCAGCACGTAAGAGCGGAGCAGCAGCAGACCAACCGTTGGCGCAGCGTTTTTCGCCGGGAGATCTTCCAGCGATTCGGAAACCTTGTCTCGCAGGCTTGGATGATACAAACCCACTTCGGGATACTCGATGGGCGGCGGCACGTCGCCAGCGCCGGTGCCGGTCACGTACTTGGCGACAAGCAACCGGATCATGTTGGCGACGTTCTCGTCCGATCCGGACAGCCAGTACTGCATCACCAGGAAATACACGCGCAGATCTTGCGCCGTTCCCGGAATAAACTTCAGGATCTTGGGCAGGCGTCGCAACATGGCCATCTGCCCGGCGCCCGTGTGGCCGTTTTTTACACCCGTCTCTTTTTTGGGTCGAAGCTTCTTGAGCAGCGCCAGCGGACCCTTGCGCTCTCTCTTCATGTCGAGCTGGCCCATACGTGTCAGCTTGACCAGCTCTTCCGTTGATACGCAGCACACCATCGCTTTGCACTGCTCTCGTCGCTGCACGAGCGCGGGCATGATCGCTTGGACCTGATCGTCGACAAACATCATGGAGCAGACCACCAGGTCCGATGCGCTGACATCCTTGATGGCCGACGCCAGAGCGTCGGGATGGTTCGCCCACTCGGTGGCAGCATGCAGGCGGATTTCCAACCCCGGATAGTGCTTTGCAAGCGCCTTGTTGGCTCGCCCAATGGAGGCCGCCAGGTGTCGATCCAGGGTCACGATTGTCAGCAGGATCGACTGTCCAGCTTTTTTCTTATGCTTCGTTTCCCGCACTAAACGTTGTCTCCAATGAGGCCGCTGCAGCCCAAACACCCGTGGATGCATCCCTTAACACGCATCCGTAATGACGGGCTTCCGACGTCCCATAATAGTTATTCGACAGACTGTGTCAATTAATATTGACACACTTGTTTGTCTAACATATCTTACAAATATGGGGTAGAAAAAGCTGGCCCGGTTTTGCGTCGTCTAGCGGCGTAAATGGGGGCTCTGTGACCCTGAAGCTGACCCAGGATCACCACCCTAGTACGCGCGTCGTCGAGGCGCGCCAGTCAGCCAGCGATGCTGAAAAGGACAAGCAGGACTCGTGACATCGGACTCTCTTCACGCCGGCAACGGTGAAGCCGGGCTTACAGAAGGCCCCGGCTCGATCAGCCAGCCTGGTCCGCTGCACCGCCTGCCCGAGGAGTCAATCACAGAGATTGCGGGCGACATCATTGCCAACCTGGCCGATTCGCTGGCCAGCACCCTGGCACCCAACGGGAGTGACGCCGACCGGCTTTCGCCCCTGCAGCTGGATCTGTTTTGTGAGGCGCTGACCTGCCCCGACCAGCAGCGCGCCGAGCGAGTCATCGATCAGGCGATCTTAAGCGGCGTGTCGATGGACACGATCTATCTTGGCTACTTTGCCGGCGCCGCCGAGCGACTCGGCGAGTGCTGGCAGGAAGACACCCGAACCTTTGTAGAGATGACCATCGCCTCCGGACGGCTCCACGCCATCCTGCGGAAGCTCCGACGATCGCTGGTGCCACCGCTACCCAATAACTCACGGCACGCGTTTTTTACCGCCGTCCCCGGTGAATACCACACGTTGGGCGTGACGATCGCCGCTGATATGTTCCGCCGGCGCGGCTGGGACATCGAGGTGGAAACCAGCAAACCGCATAAGGAGCTCGTGTCGCTGTTCTCCCGCTCCGACCATCAGTTTCTAGGCATTTCAGCCAGCCGGCCTGACATGATCATCAGCCTGGCCAAACTCATTTTGGATTGCCGGGTGTCTAAGCCACGCGCCCACATCATGGTCAGCGGTCATATCACCGATCTGGAACCAAACCTTGGCAACCTGATCGACGTCGACTTTATTGCGCAAGACGCGCACTCCGCGATCGATCACATGGAGCAGGTCCGACTCGACTGGTTGAGCTCAGAGCCCGCCAAGCTGCTGTAAGCCGCCAGGCCCTCTCATTCTCCGGCAACCTCGGTGCCTTTCCTCCGATGGCCCCCTCCCCGTCTCGGGACCTTCCCCTCGGCGGACAAACGAAGGTCCTGACACCGCGCCTCCATGGGTCAAAACAGACCCTTTACTAAGTTTTTTCTGTGGGTCAGACAACGGTCAACAGATGGTCACCCGGGCGTCATTACTTGCGGCCGCCAACCCTGAATACTGCCCTCCATACGCATTCAGCAACACCCAAACACTGGAGGAACCCCTTATGAAACGCACGTTGATCTTGGCCTACGGGGCCCTCAGCTATCTGCTCTTTTTGGTCGTCTTTGTATACGCGATCGGCTTCATCGGCAATTTCGGCACGCCCACCAGCCTCGATGCGGAACCCACGCGGCCGATGCTTGAGGCGCTATTCATCAACTTTGGGCTGCTGTCGCTGTTTGCCCGGCAGTGCAGCGGCATGGCACGGCGGGGATTCGAGGCACGCTGGACAAAGATCATTCCGCAGGCCGCGGAACGCAGCACCTATATCCTCTTTGCTTCGGTCGCGCTGGCAGCCCTGATGGCGTTATGGCAGCCGGTCGGAGGACTCTGCTGGAACGTGACCAGTGAGGCAGGTCGCATCACCCTGATCACCCTCTATGTGGTCGGTTGGGCGGTCGTGTTGGTCAGCACTTTCTTGATCAACCACTTCGATCTCTTCGGCCTGGCGCAGGTGTGGGCAAACTTCCGCGGACGCGCATACCGGCACCCAGCGTTTTGTACGCCAGGGCTTTACCGACTCGTGCGCCATCCGCTCTACGTCGGCTGGATTATCGTCGCCTGGGCGACGCCGACGATGACCCTCGCGCATGCGGTTTTTGCTCTTGTAAGCACCGTCTATATCGTCGCGGCCATCCAGCTGGAAGAACAGGACCTGGTGCATTACCACGGCGCCGACTACGTGCGCTAGCAACACCCGTTACCGTGGCTCGAAACCGCTCTGGAAAATGACTTCCGTTTTGACCGGTTGGCGCTCGGCCGGGGGTCCAAGGGTCGATTCCTGACCCCGAGCCGAGAAACTGGTTACACGATAGAACGCCTTCTGTTGCGAAGTTCCGGTGACGTCCAGATAACCGTTCGTAAACGTCGTTCCGATTGGCAAATACGTTTCACCATCGGTCGACCGGTAGATCCGGTAACCCACGACACGCAAATCGTTCACCGGGGTAAAATCGATCTGCGTTGTTCGCGTTCGCGGGCTGGTTTTGACCAACGTGATCGCCGGCTCCGGGAGCTGGCCAAACAGGCGAGTGAGCTGATTGTTGCTGCCGTTGCGGTCTGAGAACTCACCCTCGGGATCGATGTTTACGTACAGACGATGAATTTCGTCGGGGAAGTCACCTTCCGCAAAGCCAATGGAGTATTGGCGCGTTGCACCGCTGAATCCAGGGTCGGGGATCGTCTCAAACCACACGCTTCGGCCGGTATCCGGCGGGCCGTCCCAGCTCAGACGGATCGGCACCTCGCCATCGAAAGGCGCCCCGCGGTTCACGAAACGAACGGTGATCGGCAGGAAAGGATCGGGCCATTCAGCGTCCGCCGTGATGCTGACAACCGCCAGATCGGGAACGTTGCCCAGGCGGTTCAGACGTGGACCTGAGCCATTGCCGAGCCGGCTTGAGCCTCCAGCAACGCGACGTTTGCTGCCGGGCAAGTTCTTGCCAGCAGCCAACCCCTCGGCCGGCGCGCTGGTCACCAGCAACTCGTCCAGCAGCGGGTCATAAGCCATTTGCGGATTGAGGTTGAGCGCGCCGTCGACCGTCAGTGGTTCCAGAAAACTCGCGTTGGTTTCCAGATCCAGGCTGACCATGGCGAGATCCCCCAAACCACTGATGGCGCCGGGGCTGTCGTCGGCGCGCGCCAGCGGCTGACCGCTCAGGCTCCCGTAACCCAGATGTCGGAAGACCATGACCGCAAAACCTTCTGGGGTGACTTCAAGCTGAGGCCGTTCCACGTAGATTCGGCGCTGGTCATCGTCCAGAATCTCCTGCTCAGCCCAGGTGCAGGGCTGCATGGTGCAGTCAGCAACAGCGAGGCGCAGGCTGCGCCGATTACCGAGGAAAGCGGCCGGGTCTGTCGCTGCCGAGTAGGCCACGATGAGCCGGTCCAGCGAGTCACTCCGCACGGTTGGCGATGCCACCCCTTTGGACAGTTCGGTGGGAACGATGGCGGTATCGGGGCTGTTCAAAAAGCGGTAAGCCAACTCCCGCTGGGAGAGATCGGCCAGGCTGCGACTTTGGTTACGCACCCAGACCACAACGGGATTGCCGCTGACGTAGGTTGCGCTGGGCTGCAGTTCCTTGAAGTTGCTGCCTGGATCGACTTGTTCCGGAATGGACCAGCTACTGCCGTTAAATCTTGAAAAGAAGACGCGCTGATTGCCTGCCAGATCACCATCAAGGTCCCGGGTCCAAACGGCCAGCGCCTCACCGTCAGCGGGACAACCGGATCCTCGCACAGGGTCATCGGCACAGACCGCCAGCTTCACCCCGCCCTCGCCGCCGTTGGGTAGCGTCAGGTCCATCGGCGCCGACCAGCCGCCGTCCTCGTAGAGCGCGTAGCGAAGATGCTGCTGGCTGCTGACCGGCTGCCAATCGCCAGCAAAGCCACGGGCGCCAAAGTCTTGCCGAAACTGTTCGAACGTCTGCTCATCGAGGCCGCTCTGTGCCCAAACCATCAGGCCTCGAGTTCGGCTGAACCAGACCGTGTCAAGGCCGGTGACGCCTCGCGGGCTCGCAATGGCCAGCTGATCGATCAGGCTGCCGCCGGCTGAGACTTCCTGAGAATAGATGTGCCCGTCATCACCGACCCAGGCAGCCAGCGAACTGCCACGGCCATTGCTGGCGATGCTGCTATGCCGGCCGCTGAGCTGAGGCCGGTTGATCTCATCGCCTTTACTCACATCAAGCCGGAGCGCGCTCCGCTTGGCATCGGGGCAGATGGTCCCGGGACTGCTCGACGGGCATCCGTTTCCTTCGCACAGATCAACCGGCGTAAACGTGCCGCCAGCGCCGATACATAATGGACATACACCGACCGAAACCTCATAGCTGAGACGCAGGAGGAATTTGAACAGTTCCTCGCTGGTTTGCGGCGCACCGTCGATGACGCAAAACGGCATTTCGATGCCAATCTGCGGGCTGGCGGTCATGTCCAGGCTCACGATATCGAACAGAATTGAGACATCGATAAACAAATCGAGGCCGGCCTGAACGACCGGATTGATTTCGACCCTGCTGGTGACGCTTTCGCCGATGGTGACCTGGCCAAAATACGTCAGCAGCAGCTTGAACCAGAAATCGACGCCCAGCGTTGCGTCAGCGATCGGCGGCACGCCCCACACATAACGAAACAGCGGGATCTTGCCGGTGTCGATCAGCGTCTGTGGAACCGGACTACCAAACTGCATCGTGCCCACGCCGCCGCTCAGCGGCGGTGGATTCAAGCCTGACGGGACGTTTGCCGGAACCCGGTTCATCGCCTGGTTGTCGCTCATACCAAAGCGACGAATGCCCGAAAAGCCGTGCGAGTCGACCGTCTCTGTCAGGATTGCGTCATTGTGGGAGTCATTCTGCAGCGTTCCGATGTCGTATTCATTCACCGTCGCGGAAACGTCCAGCATCTGGGGTTTTTCGTTGGCGATCAGCTCCAGTCTGTCGGGCGACCAGGCGATTCTTGGATTCTCGAGGGAGTCGGCCGCGAGCCAGTCGGGTCCCGATAGGACCACCAGCTGGAAATCGCGCGAAACGGGCTTGTCGCTAGCCTGCAGCGAGGCTTCCAGCCGCAGCGTGTGGATACCAGGCTCAAGCCGATGCGCGTTCGGAATCGTCGTTGAGTATTGGTCCCCTTCGACGCTACAGGTCTCGCCGTCGGTTGTTACCGCTAGGGAATAACGCGAATTGCCGAACTTGAGCGTGACGTTCTGCAGCGCGCCAAATGTGAGCGCGTCGTGGACGAAGCGCACCTCCAGCTCCCGGGAAATATCGAACATGGCGTCGGGGAAACGGGAACGGTCCGGGTAGCCGTAAATCGCGCTGAATCTTAGCAAAGGCTCGGAATTCGGGCTTTCCCTCGTTGCCAACCCTACGGTTAACCCCGGCATGAACGGATCGCTATTCAGCTCGAGCTCGTCAGCGTTCACGGGCGGAAACACAAACGAGAGATTATTGCTGGCCGAGTTCCCAAACAGCACCGGATATTGGTTGGTATCTGGGTCCTCTCCGGGCGCGGGCAGCGTCAGCTCCAGGTTGCCTTCATGGAACTTGTTGGTCTGCACGTCGTAGAAGAATGGGTATACGGCCCCCGTCGCCTGTCCGTTTGCGTTGATAAAACCGTAACTCTGCTCCTCGTCCAGCAAACTCAAGGCGTTCATCTTGAGCTGAAGCGGAAAATAGCGCGTCCAGGGTGGCATCGCCCCGGGGACGATGTCCCCAAGCTGCTCGAGAACGCTGCCCGTGGCGTTGAGCGCCTTCGCGACAAAAACCATGTGCTCAGGATCGAGCGTAAAGGTGAATTCACCGTTGGCATCGGTGAATCCCCGCGCAAGGGACAGCGGACAAGAGAACCCGGGGTTGCTGACCAGATTGCCTACATCGCTGATCCAATCCGAGAACTGGTTGACGGTTTGGAAGGCTCCGGACCCGGCCACCTGTCGAGCGAGATCGCAGTTGCCCTCGGGGCAATCCGGATCGATCAGGATGCCACCCTGAAGGTTGATGAGAGCCCCTTCCAGCGGCTCGTCATCGCTGAAGCCTTTTATCAACTTCACTGTCAGCGTTTTGGTTGGCAGAGGCGTCCCGGGGTTCAGCCTGCCCAACGGCACGCTGCCGCTGCGCTCACCTGGTGAGATGAACACCAGCCCGCCGTCAACGGTGCCTTCGTTGAAGCTGGGCCACGTAGCGTCGCCAGACAGAATGCTCACACCGCTGACATCGGCGGAAAAAGCGCCGTCCGCATCGAGCGTCGCCGGCCCACGGTTCACCGGCAACATGATGCATTCGGTGATGTGGTCAGGCAGCGCGCCGTCTTCCGGACAGACCGAGGTGACAATCGAAACGCGTGCATCGGGGTCCTGCAGCACGCGCGGTGGCAGTTCGAGCTCTCCCGAAACGCGCGTTCGCTGCCGCCGGTTTAGCGGTTCATCGGGTAGCTCTGCCGTGACGGCCCTGGGAACCGTGTAAGGGCCCTCCCCTTCGAGGATCGAAAAGGGTTCACTCACATTCACCAGAATCAAGCGGCCGCTGCGACCTCGGAGCTGTATGTCCACCTCTGCTGGGTTGAGCGTTCGCTGAAAGGGCACGATAAACTCACCTTCCAATTCTCCCTGGGCAGCCTGCGGACCAAATAGCCGCAACCCTTCGAGAAACAGCGTGTACTGACCAAATGGCAGATTGCTGGCCAAAAAGCTCACGCGTTCCCCCGGCGCGGCGGCCGGCGGATCAAACGACACCTGCGCCGGCGCCGCAATCGTCACCGACTGCGAGACAACCAGCGTTCTAGCGGCATACAGCTCAAGCAGGTAATTGCCGGGATCCACGCGCGGCATGGTGGCGGTAAGCGAGAGCGCGCCGATCCGGTCGGCGGTGCCGCCGGCAAGGGGCCAGTTTGTGCCTGAGCCATCGGCCAGCTCGAGCTCATAGCTGATTCCCGGCGTGAGACCACCGATATCGACCAGCACCTCAGACACAGGCGTTGGCGCCGGCGGCGAAACGGTTAGCGCTGCCGCCTGGCTTGCCATCACAAAAAAACACAAAACAATTCGAAAAGGGCGCATCGCTGATCCTGATTTAGCCATTGCTCTCTTTGCAAAGGCCGAGCGCGTTGGCAACCGCACTCCCAAACCCCAACCAGCGCCAGGGATTCAAGCTAGAATCAAGGCTCACAACCGCCGAGTCGGGTCATGAGCCAGCCGGATCTCAGCTCCACGCGTGAATTAATCAGCCGCAGCAACGCCGGGGACAACGCCGCTCGCGACCACCTGGCCGAGCGCTGCCTGCCTGTGCTGTCCCGCTGGGCTCGCGGTCGCCTGCCGAAATACGGACGGGATCTGTCCGAAACCGATGACCTTGTGCAGATAACGCTGGTCCGGGCCTTAAATAACTTAGAGAACTTTGACGCGAAGGGGCCCGGCGCCTTTCTGGCCTACCTGCGAACGGTGCTGCTGTCCTGCGTCAAAGACGAGGTGAGACGCACCAGCCGGGCGCGACAGCGCATCGTGTTGGCACAGAGCGTGAAACTCCGCACCGCCGAGGGGACCGACAGCATCGCCAACCTCGAGGACCTGGAGGCCTTTGAGGCGGCGGTCAATCGGTTGCCGGAACCGAAGCGTACCGCAGTGGTTTTGCGGGTTGAACTCGGCATGGATTTCGAATCCATTGCGCGAGAGCTGGAATGCCCTTCCGCTAACGCGGCGAGGATGATGGTCCAGCGGGCCCTGGCAACGCTGGCCAAAGAACTGCCTGACCCAGAGGAATCGTGAGCGACGACGACAAACTCAATTGGTCTGAAATCGAACAGGAGCTCGGCGACAGTTCGCCTTCGCTCGATCGTTTGCGCCGGGTCGTATCGCTGTTCGACGACTTCAACAGCCCGGGCGCCGAGAGGCCCGCCGGCGACTTCACCTGGCGCCACCTAAACGTCTTCGAGCAGATCGGCAGCGGCAGCTTCGGCAGCGTCTACCGCGCCTATGATCGCCAGCTCCGCCGCTACGTGGCCCTCAAGCTCCTGCCCTCCGGGTCAACCGAAATCCGCGCCTGGCTCGACGAAGCGCGCCGGCTTGCCCGAGTGCGACATCCCAATGTGATCGCCATTCACGGCGCAGAAACGGAAGGCGATTACGGCGGCATCTGGATGGATCTGGTGGAAGGCATTTCGCTGGATGAATTGCTGAATGACGGCCCGTTGGCGGAAGACGCAAGCCATGAAATCGCGAGCGCTCTGGCGTCAGCGCTGTCGGCCGTGCACGAGGCTGGGCTGGTGCATGGCGACGTCAAGGGGAGCAACGTGATCGTCGAGCCCGGTGGTCGGGTGATCCTGCTGGATTTTGGTGCGGCCGTGGACCATCGCCAGGGTGAGGCGCTGAGCGCCGCGTCACCGCTGAGCGCCGCGCCGGAGACGCTAGCCGGCGACCCGGCCATCCCCGAATCGGACGTCTACTCGCTGGGCATCCTGCTCTACCGCTGCCTTCTAGGTCGCTACCCGTTCCAGGCGGAGACGCTGGAAGATCTGCGGCAGGTCCATCATCAGCCGCCAGCACTGGAAGACGTGCCTCGAGACTTTCGCGAACTGCTGCGGAGCACGCTGGCCTCTGACCCGGACGCACGCCCTCTCCCAGACGAAATCTCGACTCGGCTTCAAGACATACTCAAGGCACCGGAACGACGCCGACAACGCCGTTCCGTCGGTCTGGCGTTCGCGGGACTGGCCGCGGTGGTTATCGCGACAGCTGTCGGCTGGGTCGTCTCAAACCAGGCTCGCGAGACCTCGGAGCTCGCGGCAACTCGAAGCCGAGAAGCCATCTCCTTTCTCCAGGACGTAATCGGGGCATCGTTTCAAGGGGGGCGGGGCGCTGACGCAAAAGTGATTGATGTCCTGGAAGAAGCCGAACGACAGCTGGCCATCGACACCGACGAGTTCGTTCGTTCAACCGTCGAGTACACCCTCGGTGGCGCCTACGTGCGAATCGGGCGCATCGAGGAGGGAATGAGCCTGCTCGAGACCAGCCTCGCACGACTCGAAGACATGGACTCGCCGGTTGCTTCGGAAATCGGCATGGCCTCAACGCAGCTTGGCCTGCAGCTCTGCGAAGATGAACCAGGCCGAGCGAAAGCGTACGCCGAGAAAGCGCTAGCGGCAGCCGAAAATCTGCCGAAGGGCCACTCGGTGCATCGAGCGGGCCGCAAGGTATTGGCCTGCGTCGCGGAAATACAAAGTGATTTCAGTGAGGCCGAAAAATGGCTTCGCGAGGCGCTGGAAATCCGCCCGCCGTCCAAAACCTCAGGCCATCCCAACGACTGGGGCACCCTTATTCATCTCGGCGATAATCTGCAGCGACAGGGGCGAGTGGGGGAAGCTCGCGACGTGCTCGAGCGAGCCCATGAGGGGCTCGTCGCCTTGGTCGGCCCCGAACACGCCAACACCGAGATGGCCGCGGAAGCTTTGGCGAGTGTCTTTATTGACCTGTCGGAGTTTTCCCGGGCAGCCGAAATGCTAGAACCCCTGCTCGCCAGTGCCCAAAAGCGTTTCGGCACGGACAGCGACGCCTGGATCTCCAACGCGACGACGCTCGCGGTTGTTCTGTCGAAACTCGGCCACTATGAGCGGGCCATCGCGCTGAACGAGCAGGCGCTTGCGGGCACAATCAAACTTTACGCGGCCGACCATCCCTGGGCGCTGGTGTCGCGAATCAACCTCGGCGTTCGCTACAAAGAATCCGGTCAGCTCGACAGAGCAGAAGTCCGCATGGCGGATACCCAGGAGGCCCTAATGCAGAAGTGGGGCGAACGTCACCGGATGACGTTGCTGAACGGCGTGAATCTGGCGGAGGTCATGCTGATGCGGGAGCGGCCGCAGGATGCCGAAACCCTGTCCAAGTCAGTGGCAGACAACGCCTCGGACAGCCTCGGCGAACAAAGCGCCATCACCGCCGGGGCGCGCGCCATACTCGCCCGAGCACTCCACGAGCGCGGCGCGCTCGACGCGGCCGAACAACAGTTTCGAATGGCCATCGAATCGGCTCGCAATGCGGGCCGTGCCTCCCTGATGGCACTAGAAACCGAAATGTTCTTTTGTGAGCTGCTGGCCGATCGGGGGCGCAACGCGGAAGCGCTGGCCGAACTGGATCCGTTACGCGCAACCATCGAAGAGAAGCTTGGCGTCGACCACAAGTTAGCGCAGCAAGGGGCCAGTCTATTCAACCGGCTTTCACGCTGATATCCGTCACAGCCAGCTAAAACCGAAACGCGAGAAAAACCGCTAGCAGCAGCAAAATCCAGCCCAGCAGCGCAATCGCCGGGCCGCTGGCTTCCGGTCGATGGCTGTCTCGCGCCCGCTGTTCCCAGAACCCGAGCGCCATCCAGAACGTCCACCAGCCGGGCCGGAAAATCATGCTTAGCGCCAGTAAGCACATGAGCGCCATCGCGATAGCGGCGTCTTGGCTTTCCTGATAGCCAAGCGATACTGCCAGCAGCGCCAACGCCCATGGCATCCACAACGTCATAAGGACCTCCTCAGTGAAGCTCGCGCTACCACTCGGCCGCAATCGGGCAACGGCTCGCCTGGCGGGCCGTGAGGAACGCAGTTACTAAAGTCACGTCGGCCAGTCTCGCGGCGATCTTTAGTGGGGTAACGCGCGACGTTTCGGGGTCCCGCCGCATTGAGGAGTCGGTCAGGCGATCTGTTCGAGCTGCAGCTTGAGGCGTTTCCTCGCCTGGAACATCCAGTTTTTCACCGTGCTTAGCGGCAGGTCGAGCTTGTCGGCCGTCTCAGCGAGCGAATAACCCTCGATCAGGTGAAGAGAGACAACACGTTTCTGGGACTCCGGCAGGCGTCCCAGACCCGCTTTCAGCAGATCACCGAGTTCGCGGACGCGGCTCACCTGATTGGTGCCGTTAACGCTGTTGTTCAACGTTACCTGCGGGATCGCATGCTGGCGTCGGTTTTCTCGTTCACCCGCCCGCATCGCCTTGCGCGCCGCGATGCCGAAGAGCCACGTCGAAAGCTGACTGTTGGCAAAGAACTGATCGGCCTTGTCCCGGGCGGTCATCAGCGTGTCGGAGGCCACGCTCTCGATCGTGTGGCTGTCGCTCAGACGGCGACTCAGAAACCGCACCAGCCGGGGATGATAATCGTTGTACAGCTGCTCAAAACTCTCGTTGCAGCCCTGTCCGACCCGAACCATCAGTGACCAATCACGGATTCTCGCTGCTTTTGCGCTCATCGTTTTGCCCGCTCCTGACGCGATGCGTGGACCCCAACACTAAAAGGACACGAATACACCCAATTTTCTTTCATCGAAAAATTCGATGACCGGGATTCGCAAAATCAATCGAAGAAAAAAAAACTTTTTGCCTGTTTGGCGGGATGTACGGGCAGGCCAGGGAACGCGGCAGCGAAGCTTGGCCAAAAAATACTTCCTTTCGCCTACTTGCTGAACAGAAAAAAGAGGATCCGACCATGAACCGATTTCAAACCTCCCTCGCCGCCGCCGTAACCGGCGTCCTGGCGGCGTCAGCCGTTACCGCTGAACCCGTGCGGCTGCGGGTGACGATCGAAAACCTTGCACCCCAGAATGCAACCTTTCTGACCCCTTTCTGGGTGGGCTTTCACGACGCCACCTTCGACACCTACAACGGCGGCACGCCGGCTTCCAGCCTTCCCATCGAGGGCTCCGTAGCGATGGAACGGCTGTGCGAAGACGGCAACAACGGGCCTATTTCTGACGATTTTGCGCTGCTGGTTCCCGCGGGTGTCGACGCCACGGTGCCTGGTCCCAATGGCCCGATTGCCCCGGGCGATATTACCGCCATGGAGTTTGATCTGGACTCGGAACTGCTGGCCAACCGCTGGTTTTCGTACGCCTCCATGATCCTGCCCAGCAACGATTTCTGTATCTCGAACGGCAACCCGCGAGCCCACCAGGTTTTCACCGCTGACGGTGAGTTTGTCGCGGAGAACTTCTTTGTCATAGGCAGCGAAGTGCTGGATGCCGGTACCGAGGTCAACGACGAAATTCCGGCCAACACCGCGTTTTTTGGTCAGGCTGCGCCTAACACCGGTGTGGTGGAAGACGGATTGATCGGCACGATTGGCAGCGACGTTGATGGTGGCGGCTTCCTGCCGGCGGGCAGCGGCGGCATTCTCGACGATCCACGCTATGCCATGGCGGACTTCACCCAGTTTGGCTATCCCGTCACCAAGTTCAGCTTTGAGCTGGTTGACACCAATCAGATCTTTGACGCCGTTCTGTCCGGCGATCAGGAAGTGCCGCCGGTGGCCACCAACTCGTCCGGCGACGCGTTGCTGGAAGTGTCGGATGACGGCATGAGCCTGACCTACGACATCCAGCTGCGCAGTGGCTCAAATGGACCGCTCAGCCAGGTCACGATGGCGCACCTGCACCTTGCGCCGGCCGGTGAAAACGGCCCGGTGATCGTCAACCTGCTGCCCGGCATTGACACCTCGCGCCTGGTACCGATCCGGGAGCTGGTCGGCGAGGTGAACGCCGCTGACCTGGTTGGACCGCTGGCCGGACAGCCGCTCACGGCGCTGCTGGACGCGATGGACGCCGGCGATGTCTACATCAACATCCACACCCGCCGGAACCCCGCAGGAGAAATCCGCGGGCAGATCAGCGGAAACTGATCCCACCCCGCTGCATCACTCCCTTGGCCCGCCACCTCGGCGGGCCTTTTTTTGCGCCGAAAATGGCTTAGGCTGGCTAAAAACAAACAGGATCTACGACATGAAGATTCAAGCCAGCGCCCCCCATTTTTTTGTTAAGGACATACACACGTCGGTGCGTTTCTACGTTGATGTCCTGGGTTTTGACGAACCACGCTTGTGGGGTGAGCCGCCAAGTTTTGCCATGCCGTCCCGCAATGGATTCACCGTGATGCTGAAAGAGGCAAAACCCGAAAACGTTCAGCCGAACGGCACCATCGATTGCTGGGACGCCTATTTCTGGTGCGACGACATCGACGAGTTCTGGGAGACCATCAAAGAAAGCGTCAATGCTGTTCATGGCCCCGAGGACCGGCCTTATTACGGCATGCGGGAAATCGCCATTCGGGATCCCGACGGATATATGCTCGTTTTTGCCCACGATCTCGAAGACCAGGACTAAGCCGATTCCGACAAGCGTCGGTTCGACTGCCTACGAAGCTCTACGGATCTCTGCTGAAAAGCAGCCGTGGGCCGCGTTGTGGGCATGCAGGTACGACACACCCGGGCGCTCGAGCGCGTCGACGATTTTCTGCTCCAGGCCCTCCTTCAAACAAAGGTCGGCCCCGCAAAGCGCCCCGTCGGAGCCAAACAGCCGCAGGGCGATCGGTCGCCCCTGCATCACCAGCGGTAACTCATCGACAAACGTCGCCACTTGGTTCGCGTTTTCCCTTACGTAAATGGCGAAGCTCGATCGATACGGGCTGTTAACCCGATGGCTGACATAGTTAAGCAGCAGCACGGGCTCCCCCACCTCCGCATCCTCCAGCGTGACGCGGCAAGGGAATCCGGGGTTGCAGGTCGCCGTCTGGCGCACAACACCTTTGGCCTCAAGCTGGGCGTCGGTGAGATCGACTAGATGCTGAAAACGGGACACGGGTATTCCAGAAATCACGAACGACATGGCGACAGGCCTCGGTAGCTGATGGTGGGGTCAGCTTAGGTTCGCGACCGGGGTAGATCACCCCGTTTTTTGCGCTTCTCGCGAGGTCTCAGATCGCCGACAGGACACTAGCCACCTTCTCGGCGGCGCTGTTCCTGCGTGAGCTTGCTGATATTCATAACGTTCAGGGCCAGTACCACGTTGATCCCCACCAGCGGAACCAGCCCCAGCACGTGGCGGTCCGCGTCGAAGCTACCGTTCACAAAGAGATACGCGTAGTACGCCAGATACAGCCCCTCGATGATCATCAGCACCACCAGGAGGCCAGTGAGCGCTTTCTTTTTTTCGGCAAGCTCCGTGTCTGAGAAACGCTGCAGCTTCACGTCCGCACCTGATGCCATGGTTTTTGTCCGCGCCTAAAACGCCTAGACTACGGCATTTCGCGCTGAGCGTCCGCGACCGGTCTTCCCGGGAAAGATCTTGGTGCGAAAAAATACTGAAACATGTCGCCGCTAGGGTGGCTGCCTCAATCTAAGGAACGCTCACCGATGCCGAAGTATGCCTGCTGTTTTCTGCTATTTGTCTCTGTTTCCGTACAGGCGGCGATCGTCTCGCAGGAAAGTTTTGAAACTGACGGGGAAGGAACCCGGTACACCTCAAGCAACACTTGCAACGATGGGTCCGCCGACTTCTTTACCCGCACCGACGGCAGCGACATCGGCTCTTTCTACGAGGTCACGGGTCAGGACGGCAGCTTCTATTGGGCGGCTCAAGACACGAATGGTGATGCAATCTGCGGGCCCAGCGAAAGCCTGACGCTCAGCGCCATAGACGTCACCGGGTTGACGAATCTCTCCCTGGAAATTCTTGTCGCGGAAGATCAATCGAGCGATGGCAATGAGGATTGGGACGGTGATTCAGCCCTTATCGTCGAATACGCCTACGACGGCGCGACGTTTGTCCCGTTCGTGTGCTTCGCCGACTCCTCGGGCACCAACACCGAACCGCTGCTGGACAGCGACTGCGACGGCACCGGCGATGGTGCGGCCCTGTCGCCCACCTTCCAAAATTTCAGCGGCGCCATCCCGGACGATCCGTCCGATAGCCTGACTATCCGCCTGCGCGCCGTCGCGCTGGAAGCCGGCGACGAGGATGTGGCTTTCGACAACATCATTGTCAACGGCGATGCCGTGATCGATACCCCACCCCAGGTGATGTCTACGGTACCGGAGGACCTGGCGCCAGGCGTTCAAGTGACCGCCACCCTCACCCTATCGTTTGATGAGATTGTTGCTGCGACGGCCGCGGCGGTGACGCTCGACTGCGGCGGCGGTGCGCTGACCTTTTCCGGCCTGCCCGCAACCGCCGACACTATTGTTCTGACGCCGGACGCTGATCTGCCCGCCGGCAGCAGCTGTGATGTAACCCTCGTGGCTGACGAAATCACGGACCAGGACGGAACGGCAGATACACTGGACGGTAACAGTAACGGTACGGCCGACGGCTCACCGGCCGACGATTTTGTTTTTAGCTTCAACACCCTGACGGATCCACCGCCCCAGGTTGCCACCACCGATCCGTTGGCAGACGCAACCGGGGTGGCCACGAACACCACAATTACGCTCGATTTCAACGAGAACGTCTCCCTGACTCAAAACGCCGTCGCGCTAGACTGCGGCACAGCCATCTCGCTCACCGGGCTTCCGGCAACCGACGTCGCAGATATCCAGCTCACCTCAGCCAGCAGTCTTCCAGCACTGACGCAGTGTACGGTCAACGTGCTGGCCAGCGGGGTTACCGACGTGGACGGCGGTGACGACCCGCTCGACGGCAACGCGGACGGCACGGGCGGCGACGATTTTTCCTTTAGCTTCACCACCACCGAGGGCGTCTGCGGTGACGGCGCGACTCTGATCAGCGCAATTCAAGGGAACATGGGAACCCCCAATCTTTTGAACGAAACCGTGGTGGTCGAAGGGATTGTAGTGGGCGACTACCAAGACGACACCGGGAACGCGGCCACCGACACCAGCCTGCTCGACGGTTTTTTTATTCAGGAAGAAGACGGTGACGCGGACGGTGATGCGGCAACCTCTGAAGGAATCTTTATCTTTGAAGGGGGCCCCACGGCCACCGACGTCTCCCCCGGAGACCGCGTCCGCGTGATAGGCACCGTCTCGGATAGTTTCGCTCAGACTCAGCTCTCGGCACCGACCATCACGATCTGCGACGGCGGCAACTCGGTGAGCCCCGCGCAGGTTCTGCTGCCCCGACAAAGTGCGGTCGAATACGAGGCCGTAGAGGGCATGCTGGTGCAGTTCAGCCAGGAGCTGACCGTCAGCGAGATATTCAATGCGGTACGCTTCGGTGAGCTGACGGTCTCCGACGGACGGCTGATCGCGCCGACCCAGGCGACCATGCCGGGCGTGGACGCCAACAATCAGCTTGCGCTCAACGAACTCAACCAGCTGCTGCTGGATGACGGCCGTGACGGCTCGAACAATGAACCCCTCGCCTATGGGTTCACGGCGGACAACCCGCAGCGCGCCGGAGACACCTTCACCGACGTCCGCGGCGTGATGGGTTTTGCGTTCGGCGCTTTCCGACTTCGGCCCGTCGACAGCGAGTTTTTTGTTGCCGACGGTACCAACGCCCGGACCGCCCAGCCCGACGACGTGGGGGGCAGCCTGAAGGCCGCGGCCTTCAACGTTCTCAACTACTTCACGACGATCGACACGGGCGGCGCAGCGTGCGGGCCAGGCCTGGTGGGCTGTCGTGGGGCCGACTCGACGTCCGAGTTTACGCGCCAGGAAGCCAAGATCGTCTCGGCCCTGCTGGCGCTCGACGCTCAGCTTGTAGGGTTGGTGGAGCTGGAGAACAACGCGAGCCAGTCGCTGGCTGATCTGGTAGACGCGCTCAACACCGCTGCGGGTGAGCCGGGGCGGTACGCGTTTGTTGACACCGGTCTGATTGGCGCGGACGTCATCAAGGTCGGTCTGATCTACCAGCCGGCGGCGGTCACGCCAACCGGCAGCTTTGCGGTTTTGGATGCCACGGTGGATCCGCTCTTCGATTCGTTCCTCAACCGTCCAGCGCTGGCGCAGACGTTCACTGCCAACGGTGAGTCTTTCACGGTTGTGGTCAATCACCTCAAATCGAAGAGCTGCTCGAATGCCACGGGAGACAACCTCGGACAGGGAGATGGCCAGGGGTGTTTCAACGCGGCCAGAACCGACGCAGCGTCAGCGCTGGCAACCTGGCTTGCGACCGATCCCACCGGCAGCGGCGACCCGGATGTCCTGATCCTGGGCGACCTGAACGCCTATGCGATGGAAGACCCCATCACGGCACTCCGCGACGGCGGGTTCATCGATCTGATCGCCCGAGACCTGGGTAGCAACGCCTATTCGTTCCGCTTCAATCGACAGGCCGGCTACCTGGATTACGCATTGGCCTCGGGGACGCTAGCGCTGCAGGTCACCGGTGTGACCGCGTGGCCGATCAATGCCGATGAGAGTCGGCTGCTGGACTACAACGAAGAGTCGGTAAGCGGCTTGGTGAAGCCGGCGAGCTTTTTCTCCGATTCCGCGTTCCGCTCTTCAGACCATGACCCGATTGTCGTCGGCCTGGAGCTCGCCCCGTTGCCAGACGAAATCTTCAGCAACAGCTTCGAGGAAAGCGCGCCGATTATGCGCTGACCGAACTTAAGCAGCACATTCCCGAACAGTTAGGCCCTGCCCGGCTTAGCTGACATCAGTATTGAGCGGCCGCCCTCGGGTGGCCGCTCTTAGCTACTCAAAGCCAGCAAAAAAGATGAGCCCCGCCGGCGCGGCACCCAACGATATGTTGGAGATTGTATCGGCAGGGCCCACGGGCCCGATGTCGACCGGCCCGGTGGAGTCGAGACCAGGCGCCAGGAAATCCAGGACGATGCTGGGCGCGTTAACGGTTGCAAACCGCCACAGACCGGTATCCGGGTCCCCGAAAGTGATGTCGTTGACCTGAGTAAAGACCGCAGCGCCCGGCACGGCTTGCCCGTTGCGAATATCTCTCACCGTTCCCGATAATTTGGCCACCAGCGCCGGCGCCCGCTCTCGATCGTTCACCTCAAACTCAAAGTCGTAAGGCTGTTTTTCCACGCCGGCCTGCTCGGCGGCCCGCAAAAAACCCGGACAGCCGCGGACCCGATAGAACGCCAGGAAGTCCGCTTCGCCCAGGTTGACCACCGACTCTCCAACGGGTGATTCGAAACACGACTGGAGAATGCTCGGAACAATCGTGAAGTTGAGCAGCGAGTCGCGGCTCAGGGTCGCCACTTCTACCCGAAGATTGTTTTGCGAAAATGTGGAGGTCGGGATGATGCGAATCTGCCCCGCCAGCGGCCGAAACAGGTATTGGTCGATGTAGAAAACGAACCAATCGATATCTAGCGGCGTGGCCAAATCACGCCCTTGGATCAGCCAGCGCTCGATCTCGGGCAGCTCGAGGTTGATATCGATATCCGGCGGGAAAACAAAGTCGGGTGAAGCGCCGTTGATCAGCGCGCCGGCCAGCGGCACCAAATCATCGGGCTCGAACGGATCATCAAAGATCTGCGCTTCGACAGGAACAGTGAGCAGCACAGCGAAAGCCAGCCCACTCAGATATTTCAGATAACGCACGGTTTAGGCTTTTTGCCTCCGATGATGCTGTACCTGAGTCTAGCCCATTGCGAGACAACGGCTTGGACCCGTATAGGAATAGCGGGTTTGAGCTGCCGGAATTCCACCTGCCGAAGCTGAGTCACCGCCTCGACCGATGACAAGAAGAGTCGTTTTTCAGGGATCGAAACGGTCGTCTAACACCACTTCGCAGGCGGGAATCAGCGAGCCGTCTCCCGGAATGAATTTTTCGGTGCGGTGGATGACACCAAACTCAATGTACTGTGTCTTGGGCGGCTTGCCCTGGAAGCCATAGTGCTGCTTGCAGAGATTTCGCTCGAAGGCGAAAGCAGAGCGGCAAGGCACGGCGCGGTCTTCGTAGATCACACAGGCCTGAGACGCACGACCGAGAAACGGACAGGGCAGGCCCGCGGTTCTGGCGGCGTCACCCAGCTGCACCATCTTCTGCTGATTCTTCCAATCCTGGCTGCCTTGATAACCGGCCCGCCGCAGCGTTTTCTTCTGCGCCTTGGCCTGCTGCTCGATCTCACGACGTGCGGGGCGACGGAGCTTTTTCATTGCTCGGCGCATGGTCAGCGCTTCACCTACCTTCACCAGAAGCAGCTGATGACAGCAAAAGCCGCACCCTTTTCGGCATTCAATCGCGCCGTTGATCGGCGCCGTTGCGGCATCGTTGACGGTCTCCACCGCGTCCAAGACACGCTTGGTTCGCTCGATGGTTTCCTCGGCACCCTGTGCCGGAAGCAGTGCCTCCAGCTCCGGCGCCAGGCGAACGGCAACCTTATCCGCCCTCCCCTGTGCCTCCTGGGTGCGAGCCTGGTAGCCCTTGAGACGATCGACGATAGCCGGATCGATGGGCGGAGGATTCTGCTTGGTTGTTTGTGACATCAGCGGAGACGGTTGTGAGGTGAGATTAGGGCTAATCCTTATCGACGAACGCCGCCCAAAGCACCAGCGCCAGACCGCCATAGAAGACGATCATCGCCGGCAGCAGGTGCTGAAGCTGCCAGATCGCGAACGATGCTCCGATCATAGATCCCGGGCCCAGCAGGAGGGCCAACGACAAATGGTCGGACGCCGCTCGCCCGAGGCGCCACCAGCTCAAGCCCATTGCTCCCAGAGCGGTCGCCGCTTTGATCGTCGCCATAAACGTCATCAGCGCTAAGAGGTCCGGGTCGACCACCGGCTTGCGGTCCGGAAAAGCGAGCGCAACTACCACCAGCGAGAGGACCGCGCCGCTGACCAGCAGCGCTCGAGCGGCGGGGACGCTGTTTCGGATCGACTTTTCGGTTAACGCTGTTTGCATGGCTTCAGTATCCAACGCCGGCCGCGAATCGTCTACCCAGGAGGCTCGAGGGTGAAGGGTACCCCCGTCGTTCACCCCTTCAGTATATATATGCGCGGCCGATCTATCACTGATGGAGCAGATTTCGACAGCAGCGTCAGAGGCCAGCGTGTCCCAGGGGGATACCAAAGACGGGGCAGAACCCGTGAAGCGCCTGAGCAGTCGTCGCTACAGCGTACTGGAGGCCGGCGCACATTTTGTCGCTTCGGGCCTTGTGATCTTGCTGTTTGCGCTTGTCGGCGCCAACGTTTCGCTCTGGACCGGACCTGCGTTCGCGGCCGTTGGCGTTGCGTACTACGCCCTGGCGTATGCAACCTTGTCCCATCCATGGCTTAGAGGCTTGAGCAACGCCGAGACGCAGGTTCCCTTCAACATTGCGTTGGCCGCGCTGGTGATCTTCCTTCAGCCAGAGCTCACCTTCTATCTGGGCATGACCTTTTTCTTCATCTTTTCGTTTGGTGCCGTTGTGATGTCATGGCGTCAGACGGTGCTGAACGCGTCGATGGCGGGATCGGCATTTGGTCTGATCGTTGCGACTCACGGGCTAACCATGCCACCGACAGATACGCCGGCCCAGGTGACCGTCGTCGTGATTGCGGCCCTGTTTATTTTGGTCTGCAACGCGCGTGTCGGACTTCATTCCAATGCCATCCAGCGCAAGCTCTACCGATCCAGGAGCGAATTGGCAGACGCCGTGGAACGCCTTTCCGCACAGGAACGGGTGCTGCTGGACCACCGGGAGGCGCTTGAACGGGAAGTTGATCGACGAACGCAGGAGCTGAAGGCCGCGAAGGAAACCGCCGAGGCCGCCAACGACGCCAAGAGCCGCTTTCTGGCCAACATGTCCCACGAGATTCGGACACCGCTGAACGGGGTGTTAGGCATGAGTGAATTGTTAGGCCAGACGTCGCTGGCCCAGAAACAGAAAAAGATGGTGGCGACCATCCGGGAGAGCGGGCAATCGCTGCTCGCCATCGTTAACGACGTGCTCGATTTGTCCAAGGTGCAGGCCGGCCAGCTGCGGGTGGAATCAGAACCGGTGGATCTCGGCTATCTGGCCAAAAGCACGCTGCATGCTTTTGAGGGACAGGCGCAGCAACGCAACGTTCAGCTCAGGCTGGAGATCGCCGGCGCGCTGCCGCCCTTCGTCAAAATCGACGGCACAAGGCTGCGGCAAATTCTGTCGAACCTCATCAGCAACGCGGTGAAGTTCACCCAAAACGGCAGCGTGACCCTCAAGATCACGCCGTCTGAGGAGACCGACGTTTGGTTGATCCAGGTGGTCGACACGGGTATCGGAATCCCTGGGGAACATCTCCAAACAATCTTCGAGTCTTTTCGGCAGGTGGAAGATGGAGCCAATCGGCGTTTTGGTGGCACCGGACTCGGTCTGGCAATCTGCCGCGAGATGGCGCTGCTGCTCGGCGGTGAGATAACCGTCCAGAGTGACTACGGGATAGGCAGCACGTTCTGCCTGAGACTTCGGTTGCCGGAATCCTCGCCGGCAACCGGGCTAGTAAAGTCGGCTGACCACGAGATCAGCGTGCCTGAAGCGGTTGTGCTGATCATCGAGGACAACCCGGTCAACGCCGTGGTAGCCACCGAGATGGTATCGGGCTTTGGCTGCCAGGCGTTTTGCGCCGAAAGCGCTGAGGATGGCTTAAAGCTCCTCCAGGCCGAGTCGATCGATTTGGTTTTGATGGACTGTCAAATGCCGGGGATGGATGGTTTCGAGGCAACGGAGCAGGTGAGAAAGCTCGGCCTGACCATCCCAGTGATCGGGTTAACCGGTAACGCCATGCCCGAAGACCGTGAGCGGTGCCTTGCCGCCGGCATGGACGACCACCAGGCGAAGCCCTATACACGGCAGCAGCTGGCCGCGGTGATGCGCCGCCATCTGGTGAGGGAGTCCGCGCCGCTTGTCAGTGAGGCCTTGTAGCGAGGCGGGCCATTCGTGTTATGGTGATCTTATCGCGTCAAAGGAGCTGATGCTGATGGGGGATTTCACAAGGAACGTTTTCTTAAGCCTGCTGCTGGTTTCTGCGCCGGCCCTCGCGCTTGGTCAAGTCAACGACCCTTCGTTTGAACAAGTGGAGCTGTTGCTGGATTCGGACGCGCGGCGCGCCCTGAGCCTGAGCCTTCAGCTTCGGGATACAGCCCAAAAGACCGGATTACCTGGCCCCTTAGTGGATGTGCTCGGGCTTGTGATGCGGGCGCAAAACGCTGTCGGCAACCACGTTGAGGCGCTGAACACAGGCCAGGAGGCGCTGCAGGTGGCGCGTTCCGCCGGCGACCCCGGCCGACAGAGCGACATCCATCGCCGCATGGCCGGCATCTACGTCGACCGAAATGACTACCGCAACGCCGAGCGGCATCTAGAGCCTGCATTGACCCTTGCAACCAGCGCTGAAGATCTCCTGCGCAGGGCGCACGGGCTGGCGCTGCTCGGCCGGGTCCGCCGCTATCAGGTTCGCTACCAGGATGCCCTGGAGCTCATGGATGCCGCCATGGCGATCTATCAGCGACTGGAAAACATGGATGGTGTCGCCGGCCAGATTTCCAACCGGGGCGTTGTGCTGGAGCTGATGGGCCAGTTTGAACCGGCGCTGGAGGCGCATATGCAGGCATTGGAGCTGGCGCAGCTAACCAATGATCTGAGCGCTTCGGCGACGGCGCTATATAACCTGGGCGAGATTCACCGGGAGCTCGGTGACCATGAGCTTTCGCTGAGCTATCTACAGGATGCGCTGGCCCTGGATCAGCAGGTCGGCAACCTGACCGACATCGCCTACAGCCACAATATGCTTGGGCAGGCGTTGCTCGAGGCGGGCGATATCGACAGTGCTCGCCAGCAAGCGCAGAAGGCAGTGAAGCTCTTTGATCAGCTCGACGCGCCGCGAGATCGGGCGTGGGCCAAAACGATTCTTGCCAAGGTGGAACTCACCGCGGGAAACTTGCCGGAAGCTCGAGTGCTGCTCGATCAGGCGCTGGCAACCGCCATCGAGCGCGAGTCCTGGAGCCTGCTGCCAAAGATCCGCATGCGGCGGGTCACGCTGGAAATCGCTGACGGGAACTTCGCAGAAGCGGAGGCACAAGCCCTTCTTGGAATCGAAATGACCCGGGGCAACGGAGAAAGCGACCGGGAAGAGGAGCTCACCGGACTGCTCGCTGAGGCCCGGGAAGCGGCCGGAGATCTGCCCGGCGCCCTGGCGGCCATCAAGCGGCAGCGGCAGCTCAAGAGCGAGATTCTGCGTAGCGACCGCCAGCAAAACCTGGCGGCGATGCAATCGCAGGCGGAGTTTTTGCGGCGGGGCCAGCGGATCGAGCTGCTGGAGGCGAATCAGACCTTACAGCAAGAGCGAATGGCCCGAGAGGTGCTGCTTCGCAAGGTTTGGGTTGCAGGCGTTTTCATCCTATTGGTGGTGCTCGCGCTCAGCTACGCGCGCGTCAGCCAGCTACGGTCCAACAGACGCCTGAGCCGCGAGGTTGCCAACCGCACCCAGGAGCTGGAATCGGCTTACGCAGCCGTCGAGGAAGCCAGCCTGACCGACGCGCTTACGGGGCTGCGCAATCGGCGGTTTCTTGAGCAGCTTGCTCCCCACTCCCACGCGGGATCGGCAGGACTGGTTGTCATGCTGCTGGATCTAGACCATTTCAAAAACATCAACGACTCCCAGGGCCATGAGGCGGGAGACGGCGTGCTCGTGCAGGTTGCCGAGCGGCTTCGAGACGAGCTTGGGTCGACCGACACCATCGTGCGCTGGGGCGGCGAAGAGTTTCTTGTGGCCTGCAGCGTCGAAGCGAGTGGTGATGGCGCCCTGCGGGCGGAGAAGTTGCGCCAGAAGATCGCCAGCAACCTGTTCCTCATAGAGGGTGGTGGGGCACTGCGCGTGACCTGTTCAGCGGGTTTTGTCGAACTCCCGCTTACGGGCGACGAAACCGCAGATCTGCGGTGGATCGACCTGCTCAATTTGGCCGACAGCTGCCTTTATGCCGCCAAGGCCAGCGGCCGTAACGCCTGGGTGGGGATGCGGGCAAGCGCTCTGGCGGAAGCAACGCTGCGCACCGAGCTTCGTCGGCCCGTTACAGAACTCGCTGAGTCCGCGCACTGGGAGCTCGAGTCGTCTTTAGGCTCTCGCGCAAAGCTGCGCTGGGGCTAGCGGGCCGTCGTCAGCCTACGCCCCAGCCGCCGCAGCGCGGCCAGCGCGCCTCAACGGTATCACCCTGGCGCCCGAGCACCAGATAGGCGTCGTAGGCGGCGGCCGTCATGCAGGCGTGGTTGGGAAGGATTCTCAGCTGAGAACCGATTGGCCAGGCAGCAAAGTCGAGCGTGCTGCCATCGGCGCTGGTCACCAGACCGTGCTCCTGGTTGACCGTCTCCACAAGCAGCCGGCCACAAACCGTTCCGTCCAGGCCGCACACCAGGCCGAACCCCCGGTCGATCTCCTGAGCCCCGGTGCCTCGATCTTTTGATAACGCCAGCGCGCCTGCATCAACCAGCAAACGATTGAAACGCGGCTTGTGACCGATCACGGTGGCCAGGACCGACAGCGCGATATCCTCAGGCTCGCAGAGGCCGAGCCCCGCCTGATAGAGATCCATAAACGGATAGACGCCCGCCCGGATCTCCGTTGCGGGGGCCAGCGACGGCGCGTTGAGCGCCGTTGGCGTGGAGCCAACGCTGATCATGTCGCAGCTGATGTTCGCTTGCGCCAGCTGCTCCGCGCTGACCAACACCGCGTCGCGTTCCTGCACGGCCATCGCCTGCAAGGCGGCCTTGCCTCGACAGTCGTAGGAGCCTCCAGCGTGGGTCATCACGCCGGCAAAGTGCGTGAACTCGCACCCATGCAGAATCCGTGCGGCCTCCAGTAACTCTGCCGAACCCGGGTCGAAGCCGCCGCGGTGGCCGTCCGCATCGATTTCCGCCAGCACGCTCAGCGGCACGCGCTGCGCCATCGACCAATCTCGGACGGCGGTGGCCGCCTCGGGGCTATCGAGGATAATTTTGAGATCGATACCCTGCCGGCGCAGGTCAGCCACCTCCGGCAGCTTGGCGGGCGCGATACCAACCGCGTAAAGGATGTCGGTGTAGCCGGCGGTGCCAAAGTAGCGCGCCTCGGCGAGCGTCGACACCGTAATCCCGCCCGGGTGACTCGCCGTCATCAGCTTGGCAAGCTCGATACTTTTGACGGTTTTGACGTGCGGGCGCAGCGGCGCGCCGGCCTTGGCCGCCGACGCGTTCATCTTCCGCACGTTCTTCTCTACCAAAGAGACATCGATCAGCGCACAGGGCGTCACCAGATCGGCGAGCCGTCGAGGCTCAAAACGCGAGAGGACGCTAGCCGAACTTGCGGCCATAGCGCTCAGCCTCAAAACCGTCAGAATTCATGCGGCCTATCTTAGGAGGTCACGGCAAAGCCGGGAAGAGAGAACCGTCGTCAGGTTGCGGAGGCACTCCGCTAGACAATCTCCAGCAAACGGTCGTTAGGTCGGCCCACCACGGCCCGCTTGCCGTTGATGCCGATCGGGCGCTGAATCAGTTTGGGGTTTTCGGCCATGGCGGCAAATACCTCGTCGTCGCTGGCCGTCTCCGCCAGCCCGACGCGCTCCGCATCCTTCGCGCGCAGAAACTCCCGGGGGCTCACCTCGCCCATCTTGGCCGCAATGTCTCGCAGCTCTTCCTCGCTCAGCCGCTCAGTCTTGTTCGCATATTTGCGAACCTCCGGCTCCACACCGTTTTCCTGGAGCAGAGCCAGCCCCTTTTTTGATGAGCCGCAGCCCGGATTATGAATCAGAATGTAAGCCATGGTCTTAAGTCACGTGTTGAAAAAATGGGAACGTGCCAGCCGGCATGTCAACGACGCGCGAACACGCGGTCGACACTCGCTTAAACTGCGGCGATGACACTGCAGTATCGTACCGGATCTTACCCTTTCACTGCCCGACTCAGCCGGCTCGGAGGCTTATGGCCATGCTGAGCAGTCCTGAAATCACGCTGCTGGACGGCGCAGTCGGCACCGAACTGCGGGCCCGTGGCGTCCAGGTGCGCGACTATCAGTCGTCACTCTGGTCAGCGCTTGCTTGCGTCGAGGCACCGGAAGCCGTCACCCAGCTTCACCTCGACTATATCCACGCGGGCGCCGACGTGGTCACACTGAATAACTACGCGATAACGCCGGTGCTCCTCGCGCGGGAGGGCCGGGTAGACGATCTCGAGCCCTTAATCCGCGCAACCGCCCGCTGCGCCGCGGAGGCGCGCGACCGCGCTGATCGGAACGTCCAGCTCGCAGGTTCGTTACCGCCGCTGAATACGTCTTACGCGGCCGATCTGGTCGACAGCTTTTCGAACAACCTGGCAACCTATCGCCGGCTTGTGGCGATCCTCAACCCCCTGGTTGACTGCTATCTCTGTGAGACCCTATCAACCGCCGAGGAGGCCAGGGCCGCCGCGACTGCGGCGGAAGAGTCCGGAAAACCGTTTATGGTGAGCTGGACGATCGAACGAACCGGCCGAGGGCTTCGCGGCGGCGATAGCTTCGCGGCCGCAGTCGATGCGCTGAAGGGGCTGACGCCGCAGGCGCTGCTCGTGAACTGTTCGAGCACCAGCGCCATCACGGCAGCGCTCCCACGCCTCCGCCAGCTCAGTGACCTGCCGATCGGCGGCTACGCCAATCCCATTCGGGACGAGCCGGCCGGTGGCGAGCCGCTGCGGGTTATCCGAAATCCGCTCACGCCTGATCAATACGCCCATATCGCTCGGGACTGGTTCAGCGCGGGAGCCACAATCGTTGGCGGGTGCTGCGATACCAGCCCCGCCTATACCGCTGCGCTAGCGCGGATGGCGCGGGACGCCAAACGCCGGACTGCTCCGAAATGAAGGTCCTGGTCGAGCGACCATGGCCACAGCCGATTCGCCGGTCCTGACACTTCTTGTCAAAAAGCGGGCACACCTTTACAGGCCGCTTTGTATCCTGGGGGCCAACCTTAAGGAGTCAGCCTTTATGAAGTTCACCAATACGGTTTTTATGGCCCTGCTGCTGCAGGCCTTTGTCGGCGTCACTGCGCAGGCCGCAGAGGACCCAGCCGAAGCGTTCCGCGAGTCGTATGCTCAGACTCAGGAGCGACTGCAGCTTACCGACGAGCAAAAGCAGCAGGTTGAGCCAATTCTGCGGGCTAGATTCGACGCCTCACGGAGCGTGATGGAGAAATACGGCATGAGCCCGGATGGCGCAGGTCAAGGAAAGCCGAGCCGTCGGGAGATGCGGTCCATGGCCAAAGAGCTTAAGCCGATTCGAGAAAAGGCCGACCAGGAGCTGGCCGAGATACTGACCGATGAGCAGCTCGACGAGTACCGCGAGATTCAGGAGGAAAGCCGCACTCAGATGCGCGAGCGCATGAAATCGCGCCGCGGCGGTCGCTAGCGTCAGTAAGGACCTAAGGAGGCGGTCAAATGGATGTTGAGAGGATTCTCGTCGCGGTCTTTCTGGTGCTGGTTATCTGCGAGCTGCTTTGGTCGAAGAGGCTTGGTCGAAAGGTCTACAGCGCTGGCGACACGCTCGCGAACTTCTCGGTGGCGGTGGTCGGGGCGTTGTTAAAGCCCCTGGCGTTGGCCTGGACCTATACATTCCTAACGTTCGTCGAGCCCTATCAGCTGTTCCGGCTGGAAGCGTCCGCCCTCAATATTGTCGGCACGTTCATCCTCGTGGAGTTTGCGTATTACTGGTATCACCGCATGCTCCACGAGGTGCCGGCGATGTGGACGTTACACCACACCCACCACTCCAGCCCCTGGTTTAACTTCACCACGGCGGTGCGTCTGAACTGGATCAGCAAGTTTGTAAGCCCCCTTTATTTTATGCCGTTGACACTGCTGGGCTTTTCCCCGTTATGGATTGCACTTTCGCTGGGCCTCGGACTGCTTTATCAGCTGTTTCTTCACACCGAGTCGTTGCCAAAACTGGGCTGGTTTGAGGGCAAGCTGCTTAACACGCCGTCAGCCCACCGCGTGCATCATGGCAGCAATTCGGCCTACATCGATAAGAATTACGGTGGCGCACTCATTATCTGGGACCGTCTCTTCGGAACCTACCAGCCTGAAACGGAGCCAGTGCGCTATGGGGTGACCACCGGATTTATGGGACACAACCCCTTGGCGATCCAGCTGCAACCGCTGTTTCGCCTGCTCCGCGGGGAGCTGCGCCGAGAGCGCCAGCTCGCTGAGCAGCGGGAGCCGGCGACGGTAAACACGCGAGATGCGGGCGAACCTGCCTGAATTGGAGCGGCTGCGGCTTGGAATGAGGGTCAGAAGGTGCTTCTGGCCCGAAACAGCACCTGCACCGAATCGATAGACGAGTCACCGTCCAGCGGGAACGAGAAGTCGATATGCACAATCCGCCGGCTCGCTCTGACTGGCGCGATGCGCAGCCCGAAGCCAACGTCTCGCAGCCAACCCTGGTTTTCTTCGCCGATCGGATTTTCGCCCCAGGCCCGACCGACATCGGCAAAAACGGCCCCCCCTAGCCGGAACAGGCGGAACGGGTATTTGTTGGTAAACCAGCGCTGTTCAACCGACAGCACAGCTTTGGAGTCTCCGCCCTGATAGCGAAGCGGATAGCCCCGCAGACCGGTTCGGCCACCCAGCTCGATCGGATCATCGAGGTCGAGGTTGTCACCGGCGGTGCCGGAGACCTCAACAAAAAACGTGCGCCGATCGGACTGACGCCGATAGTAACGTGCGTCGAAGCGAAGTCGGGCGTTGCGCAGGTCCCCGTCTTCCAGACGGGCCTGGCCGTTAAAACCCAGCAGCAGCGCTTTGGAGTTAAGCGACCCAAAGCCGACGCTGCCCTGGGCGGAAGCCACCCAGGCATTGCGGTCTGCGCCGAGCGTTGTGCTTGAGTATCCCAGGGTTGCGGCGAGCCGCGCGCCGAGCAGCACGTCTTCAGTTCGGCCCATGACGTTGACGTTTTCTGCCTTTTCGAAGTTGTCCTCGAGGATCTCCAGACCGATAAACGGATAACGTAGGTTCCGATCGGTGGGAATTACGGTGACGCGACCCGGGTCAGGCTCCAGGGGGGCCGAGAAGCGGTTGTCATCGTGGATGTAGCCGGCCGTCCAGCGGCGTACCCATCCGCTTTTGAGACCCATGGACCAGCCGCCATAGATTCGGTGGAAGTCGCGCTCGTGACGAAATTCAGCGTTCTCGTCCCCCAGACTGTAAAGCGGCGTGACACGGTCATCGGTGGTGAATCGAAGGCCAGCCGACCAGCGAGCGTCGAGCGCCGGAAACGGTCGCTCGAGTGAAATCAGGGCCGAGTCGCCGTCCGAGTTGTCCGCCGCTCTCACCAGCAGCCCCCACCAGCCGTGATTGAGCGTCCGGTCCTCAAACTCCAGCTGAGTTGAATCGCGATCCACATTGCTCAGATACCGGGCGCGCAGGAACTGCCCATTGCCAAGCAGGTTGACCTCTTCGGCGCCTAGACTCACCCGGTTTTCGCCTCCGCTTCGCGAAAACGACGCCTTGGGTGTCAGCGACCAGACGTCTTCGGTTACAACCTCGATATCGACCATGCCGCCTTCGAAGGCAATGGGCCTAACCGTTGCGTCGATAAAAAACTCGTTGCGGCGCAGGATGCGCTCGGTCTCTTCCAGAAGTCTTGCGTCGAACCGATCGCCAGGCTGAAACAGCAGTTGCCCCCGGATGACCTCTTCGCGCGTCACCACATGCAGCCGATTGGCCAGACGATACAGGCGCCGATCTTCTTTTGGATCGCCAAGGTTGAACACATTCTGCCGGTCCAGCACCACGTCACGAATGACGGCACCGGCAGCCTCAATGGCTTCGGGGTCCAGCACGGAGGGTTTGGCGATCGCTTGAGGAGACGCGATCGTCAGGCCGAGCAAAAGCGCTGACACCAGCCGAAGGACAACTGACAGGCTGAACTGTGCTTTTACTGCCACAAGCGCAAGCTACAACGTAACACGTGAAATGAAGGTTAACCGACCAAAGCTGACCGGCACCTGAACCGCCGCGCCCGGTGCTTTTAGTCCTCTTCGTCGCGGTCAAGTTTCAATCACCTGACCTGGGTGCTGACCCATCGAAGGGTCTCATGCGGTGAACGCTGCTCAGTAAATGTTAAGGTATTCTGCGGACTGCTAGAGTCTCAGTTTTTAACGGGTGGTCGGTTATGACGAGCAGATTTTTGCGAATCGTTTTGCTGGTTCTTTTTGTGGGCCCGGCCTTCGGTTCGCCCACGGTGCTGGTAACCGGCTCCAACCGGGGTATTGGTCTGGAGTTTGTCAGGCAATACGCTGAGCAGGGGGCAACGGTGCTCGCAACCTGTCGAACGCCAGCGTCCGCCGGCGAACTCAATGACCTGGCCAAAGCGCACAGCAATATTCAAATTCTGCAGCTCGACGTCACCAGCGCGGAGCAGATGGCGGCGCTTAAGCAATCGCTCGATGGCCAGCCGATCGATATCCTGATTAACAATGCGGCGCTGGTGGAGTTCAGCCCGCGGCAGGAATTCGGCCAGCTGGACTATGAGTTTGTCAGCGCGATGATCAACGTGAACGCCCTGGGGCCGCTGAGAGTGGCGGAGGCGCTGGTGGAAAACGTCGCCGCGAGTGAGCAGAAAAAGCTCATCAACATCACCAGCAGCGCCGGCTCGATCGGTCGAACCCGGCCAGGCTTTCTCGGCTATCGGGCCAGCAAGGCAACGCTCAACAGCATCATGTACAACCTGTCGCTGCAGCTCGCCCAGCGCGACGTTCTGGTGGGGCTGATCAATCCGGGGAACGTGGATACGCGGGGAATTCTGGATATGACCCCGGAGACCGCCCCGCCCGAGTTTCAGATGGCGGTAAAAATGGTTGCCGAGGGCAAGCTGAAGCCCCAGCGCACGCCGGATGCGGTGAAAAACCTGATCGGCATCATCGACGGGATGTCGATGCAAGACTCCGGCCGCTTTATCGACTACACCGGCGAAACGCTGCCCTGGTAGGCAGCTGACTTGAGGGCCTAGGGCTCTCCGACCCAGCGTTCATGTTTGACCCAGTCAACCTCCATTTCCCATCGCCTGACGGCCATGGCTGAGATATTGATCTTGGCAAAATTGAGTACCGCAAACATCGGTTCGGGGAGGTTGGCCGCCTCGCCGGCCAGCCGGTAAACCTCTTTACCATCCAAGCGAAACACCAGGTCCTCGCCTAACCATTCCACTGAGTACTCGTGGAACTCATTCAGGTCCGCGCTTTGGACCAGCATCTTTGACTGCCAGTCTCCACCCCCGCAATACCCGAGGCTCTTGATCGCTCGCGCCGCGTAGTGGTCAGGACCGCCATCCGAATGATGTTCGAAGATATCGATTTCCCCGGAGCCTCTCACCGGCCAGCAAACCGTTTCATCGGGTTCATCGACGGGCGGCTCGTTGTTTAGCGCGCCGAGGAGCCACCACGCCGGAAACATGCCCGGCTGGCCGCTGCCCTTGACCCGAAGGCGGGCCGTCCAACGCCCGCGGGCAAATTCAACTCGGTTCTTTGAGGCGATTCGACCGGCCACGTATCGGCTGGGCGGATGCTGAGTACCCCGTTTGTTCCAGTTGAAGCAGGTCCTCGGCTCTCCCAAATCCACGACGCGCAGAATCATCATCCCGTTGCTAACTTCGCGTGTGCCGAACTGCCCTTCGCGAACATAGCACTGGTCTTCGTCATTCACCCACAGCAGCTGGTCCTGCCAATGCTCGTGATTGAACGTTTCGAACTCATCCAAGAAATCGACTTCCCAGGCGGCAGCGGCAGGTTGCGCGGACGCAAAACCCAGTGGGAGCACGAGCAGCAAAAAAAGTGTGGCCAGCTTTGAGCGGATCATAGTTTTGCCTTGACTGATATCGGGTACGAGATGACGTCGGCGCGAGTCACGCCTGGGCGACCGCTTGCTGAAGACGCTCCAGAGCTGACGCCCGGCGCAGCAGCGCCGCGTCAGCAAAACCCAGCTCGGTCAGGTAACGCAGGATGGCGGCAGACTTGTTGCGAGAGAAATAGGCTGAGAACGCGTGTTCCTTCAGATATCGCTCCAGGGCGCTAGCGACGAACCAGTCTCGAAGGTTCTCGGGTACGGGAATCGCGTCAAAGCGCTTCGTGGCGGGAAAGAAGCGATACCTGGGCACAAACGGCTCACCACCCTGGATGCGCTGAATGAGCGCCGCCAGCAGATCCACGCCCAGGGCCCGCTCTCCAGAGGCAAACGCCACCCGCGCAGCGGTCGAGAGAAGCTCCAGTGGCGCTGCTCGGTCCCCGAGCCTTTGCACGACTGCGGCACGCACGCCGTGAAGGCTTGCCCAGCGGTCAGCAGCATCCGCTGTTGGATCAGCATCCACCTGGCAAGCTCGAAAGATGGCTTGGTCAACGCCCGCGGGTTCCGGGAGATCCTTTACCCAGGGAAGCGCCGGCGGCGGATCGGGCAAGTTCGGCGGCGGGTTCTCGTCGAGCAGGAGGCCAGAGGCCCGAAGCGCGTCAGCACGCGGCGCCTTACAGCAGAAAAGGTTGAGCTGAAACCGATCCAGCGGGCGGCTCTGATCAAACGGCGTCAGTGCGCCCAGCTCGGGGATCAGTCGATAGCAGACATAGCCCCAGTCGCCCAGCAGATCGATCAGCGGCGTATTCAGGTTGCCGCCATGTTTGAGTTCAAAAAGCAGCAGCGGGTCGGTCGCCTCAAGCGTCTGGCGCCCGCCTTCGGCGATTCGTTGCTCTTCACCCTCCGCATCGAGCTTCAGAAAGTCGAGGCGCGACCATCCGAGCTCAGCATAGACGTCGTCCAGCGTACGAACCTTCACCGTCTGCACTACCGCGCCCGGTTTAACGCCTGCGCCACCCAACGTGTTGAGCTCTGAATTTGGGTAGGTGTGCAGCTGAGTCTGGCCTGATTCCTTCGACAGCGCCATTTCCCATACGGTCGTCCCAGTTAGCTGATTGGCATCGACCGTTGCGCGCAGACACGCCGCCGTTGCGGGTGTAGGTTCGATAGCAGCAACCTGACCGTCAGGCCGGCTGTGGTGTGCCAACGCGAGGGTATAGAGACCATAGTTAGCACCGACATCGATGCTGCAAGAATCGTCAGCCAAGATGCTCGGAAGCAACGACAGCTCCGGCTCGAACCACTCGCCTTGCTCCTGCAGCACAAAACGTGTCATGCCGCTGGGCGTGGCCGGAACCACCACCTTCGCGCCAGAGTCGAGCGTCAGAGTCTCCCGATCGCGTGTATTTTCAGCCGTCAATGGGGGTTCAGTTCACACCGCTGCCCAGACGGGAGTGTAAAACAGAACGTGTTGGCAAGGATCAAAGCGTCGAAGCGAGCAGGTGAGCCGAACGGACCAGCTCCGAGTGAACGCCGGACGAGGCACCGACAGACGCCATCGTTTCCACATGAAAACACGCTGCGGCGATACCGTTGGCGACAGCGGCTCTTTGCTGGCTGGGAGCCTGGGGGTGAGCCCTCTCGACCTCATCGGCAATCCGGCCGATGAACTTATCGATCCATTCGCGAAGCTGCGTTGCCAGCCTGGGGCGCTCGGACGCCGCAAACCACAGCGCGTTGGTGATGCGAACCTCCTGCGGGTCGAAGTACTCCGGGTCGAACAGCCAGTCGATCAGAGTCTCAAGGCGATCGCTCTGCGGCAGTTCGTCAAAAAGCTCATCGACGCCCGCTGTGGCACTGTCGAGAAACCGATCCACAAACGCCGCCAGCAGGTCCTCTTTGTTGCCGACATTGTGTCGTATCAGCGCTCTCGCAAGGCCGGCGATCTCGGCGGTTTTTTCCAGTGTTGCCCCCTCCACGCCGTAGCGCGCCACGCACACACCGTAAGCGCTCAGAATCTCAGAACGTCTCGCCTCCTTGAGGCTGGGTCGCGCCATTTCAGGATCACCTTTAAATTATCATTATTGACAATATACATCAGTTCACGTAATTTATCGATTCTGATAATTTATTTTCTGGAGCAGAAGTGGAACATCTTTTTGCCCCGGTCAGCGTCGATTTGCTGACCCAACTGGAGGTTTGGCTGAGCGAGTGGTTTCTCGTCCTGTCGCTGCTATTCCTGGCGTTTGAATTCATGCGGTATGCGCTGAGAAAAAGCCTGAACGGACGACTGGCGGCGGACACCGCCACCAACTTTCTTACCACGGTCTTGTCTTACGGAATCACCTACCTGTTGCTCGGCGTGGTTTATCTGAGCGGCTACGCCTTTTTGCACCAGTTTGCGCTGGTGGACATACCCATCACCTGGGCAACCGTTGCGCTGTGTATCGTGGTCGCCGACTTTGCCTACTACTGGGAGCACCGCTTTTCCCACCACGTTGGGATCGCCTGGGCAACCCATACGGTCCACCACTCGTCGCCCCACTACAACCTGTCGGTGGCCTACCGGTTCGGTCCGATGGATGGTCTCTGGCCACTGTTCTTTCACGCACCATTGGTGCTCTTGGGCTTCGATCCATTCCTGGTCTTTTTCTCGGAAGCCATGGTGCAGCTTTACCAGACGTTTCTGCATACCGAAACCATCAAGAAGCTGCCTAAACCCATCGAGGCGGTATTTAATACGCCGTCACACCACCGCGTGCACCACGGCTCCAACGCGGGCTACATGGACAAAAACTACGGAGGAATTTTCATTTTCTGGGACCGCCTGTTCGGCACGTTCGCCGAGGAGCAAGAGAAAGTCGTCTTCGGCATCACGCAACCCATCAACTCGGTCAATCCGCTTGTGGTCTTCTTTCACGGCCTGACACGCCTGGCGGCCAAAGTTCGTGCGACGCCAGGGATAGGCGGCAAGCTTGCTGTGCTCTTCATGCCACCCGACCACGAAACGGCCCCAAAAGCCGCGGCGCAGACTGTCGATACCCAAAGCGGGCCGCAAGCCCCGGCAGAAGTTCAAGGTTGACCAGAATCGCGAGTGAATTACGAACGCTTTGACCGCGGAGTCAATGCGTGATGCATGCACGGAAAAATTTCATGCTTATTTCGAGGAGTTGCCTTAATATCGTCGCGTTGGTGGATAACGGCGAGGCAACCCGCTTCGCCGGATGGAACCAAATGCGCGAGTCGGCTGATCTCATTGGCGCCAACCCCGGCGTCGCGCCGACGCCGATAGGGAGGTCGCGTCTTGAAAATTTTGAAGCTCTCGGCGGCAGTGTCCGCCAGCCTAGCGGCCTTTACCGCGGAGGCGGCTACGATCAGCGTCACTTCGTCGAACGGCGGGACGGGCGCGGTTGGAGACTGCACGCTGAATGAAGCAATCGAGTCTGCCAATAACAACGTCGGTACCGATGGCTGCGTAGTTGATACCGGCGTCGACGCGATCGACGCGACTGCCTTCGACATCAATCTGGACGGGAACAATAACGTTTCTGGCGACCTCATTGATCTCTCCGGCATCGCTGGTGCCACTGTCACACTTACCGGTGCGCTGCCCACGATCGACAGCAATATCACGATCCAGGGCGCCGGGACGATTATCGATGGGAACAACAGCTTTCGCGTCTTAAGAGTCGGCAACAGCAACGCTTTGGCAATCTCGTCGCTGACGCTCAGAAATGGAGCAGCCAACCGAGGGGGCGGACTCTACGGCGCCAATTTTTCCCAGCTTGCGGTTGACCGCAGTACGATCACCGGCAACACCGTCACCATCGAAGGCGGCGGCATCCATGGGAGATTTCAGTCACGAGTTTCACTACGAAACTCAACGCTCTACGCAAATTCGGCGAACAATCGTGGCGGCGCAATCTCGGTCGCTGAGGAAAGCACGCTGAATCTCAGTCACGTAACGATCACCGGGAACAACGCAGGAACGATGATGTCGGGTGGCAGCGGCGGCGGTATTTACAGCAGTTCCACGACCACCCTAACGGTTGATAACAGCATTCTCACTGGTAACACCGTCGTCTACGACAACATCGACTGTACCGGCGCGGGCGTTCGAGGCTACTTCACCAACTCGATTGTAGGCACCTCACTGGCGTGCGACTTTCAGGGCGGCGTCGACGGCAACCTTTCGATTGACCCCGAGCTTGGGACGCTCGCTGACAACGGCGGAGCAACCCAGACGATGAAGCCCCTAGTGGGTTCACCCGCTATTGACCTCGCCGAAGCGGTCAACGGAAGCTGTGACGGCACCTCTATCGACCAGCGAGGGGGAGTCCGACCTCGCAACGGACGCTGTGACGTTGGCGCAGTCGAAACCGAGTTCCAGGTGGACAACGCAATTGTTGTAAACACGCTGGCCGTCGATAACGACGGCACGTGTGGGGACGACGGCAGCGACGCTACGGAGGACTGTAGCCTGCGCGAAGCCATCACGCTGGCCAAACTGGAAGACAGCCCTTCTTCCATTTCTTTTGCCGACGCAGCAACCCTGGGAATTGTCCCTGGCAACACGGCGCGCATGGAATTTACGGAGAACGACAACGCCGCATCCTCAGGCTCAAACGCGCTGCCGCGCTTCACGGGGGAGATTTCGGTGGACGGCCCAACCGACTTTAACCTGGTCCTCGATCCGGCAACGAGCTGCACCATCAACGGTGTAGCAGAAGCCGGCGAGCGCAGGCTCGGCATGGTGGATCTCGGCGCCAGCCTGACGATCAGCAATGTGACGGTGGAAGGCGGCTGCGCCGACGGGACCGGGACCGCCACCCTCGGCGGAGGCATGTTCGTCGACCTGGCCACCCTGATGGCAAGCAACGCCACCTTCTCCGGCAACACGGCGGACTTTGGCGGCGGGATCTATGGATACAACTCAACGATCGCACTGACCGCCAGCACCATTTCGGGAAACAGCGCGACCTTTGGAGGTGGCGCTAGCAGTGAGGTGAGCTCAGTGCTCGACCTCGAGCGAAGTACGTTTTACGGCAACACGGCGGGAACCAGCGGCGGTGCCTTGTTTTGGCGCAACGGCGGCACGGTGACGATTAACAACAGCACAATCGCTGGCAATACCAGCTCGACGGCTGGGGATGGACTCTATGCCGGGTCCGGCGTAACGCTCTCGCTGTCCGGCGCAATTGTGGCCAACGGCGGTAGCAACGGTGACTGTTTTACCAGCGGGGCTCCAACGGTTAACGTCACCGACAGCCTGCTCGAGGACGGATCGTGCGGCGTCACCAACGGCGTTGACGGGAATCTAATCGACAGCCCTCTGCTTGGCACGCTTCAAGACAATGGCGGGCCCACGCTAACGCTGCTCCCTCAGGGCGATTCGCCGGCAGTCGATAGCGTGACGTCGAGCAACGGAATGTGCGGCGGCGATTCGGCCGATCAGCGTGGCCTGACCAGACCGGTTGATGCCAACGGGCTGGGCGACCCAGACTGCGACCTTGGTGCGGTCGAGGTGCTAAACGACCCGGTGACACCGCAAAACGACCCGTTCATCGTCAGTGAGGATTCCGCGATTGTCTCCGGCACCGATACCGACGGCCAAACCACGCCGGGCGACAGCAGCGATGACGGCGTGCTGGTGAACGACGATGCCACCGACGACGAGGACCAGGGAACAACGGTCACAGGTTTCGCGGGAATTTCGGCAGGTCAGACGCTGAATCTGACCTCCGGCGCCAACGTGACCATCAACGCAGACGGCAGCTTCAATTTCGACGGGGCTGGACAGTACGAGGCGCTCGGCGACGGTGACAACGACGTTGAAGTGATCGAGTACACCGCCAGCGACGGCTTCTCCAGCGAGACAGGCTCCTTGATAGTCCGCGTTACGGGCGTCAACGATGCCCCAGCCGCGAGCGCCGGCGCTTTCAGCGTGGCCGAAGGAAGCCTTGCGAGCGCCACGTTTCCGGCGTCGGACGTAGACCAGGGCGACTCGCTCTCGTTTAGCTTTGACAGTATCGACCTGCGCTTTACCGACAACACAAATGGAACCTTCTCCTTCGACGCAAGCGGTGCTGAGTTTGAGTCGCTCGGGGCTGGCGAGTCGACGGACGTCGTCATCGGATTCACCGCGACTGATGGGGCCAACGCCAGCGATACGGGCGCCATCACGATGTCCGTCAACGGCATCAATGATGCACCCGTTGCCTCGCCGGTGGCCGAACTTGCCGCCAACGAAGACGGACCGAATAACGGCAGCTTTAACGCCACAGACGTTGACGACACGGTGCTAGGCTACACCGTCACAACGCAGCCGGCCCAGGGTATCGTTACTCCGACTGGACCCGGCGCCACGTTTAGCTTTGACCCGCAGGGACAGTTTGAATCCCTGGATACCGGCGAGGACCAGCTGGTTACCTACACCTACCGTGTCGAAGACCCCGACGGACTGTCCGATACTGCCGACGGTACGGTTCGCGTCGCCGGGGCAAACGACGCGCCGGTCGCCGGTGACGATAGCTACGGCGCCGAGAGAAACCAGCCCCTGCTGGTCGACGCCGCTTCGGGCCTCCTGGCCAACGATACGGATATCGATACCAGCGATGCGACCAGCCTCGCGGTGCTGCCGGCCACCGTGGTCAACACGGGCGGCATCGGCGGGTCACTGACGGCCAGCGCCGATGGATCTTTCGCCTATACACCGCCAACTGATACCGCAGGCGAGGACCGATTTGGCTACGAAGTCAGCGATGGAAATGAGCAGACCTCCGGCGAGGTTACAATCCGCGTCGGCCTCGACAACCTTCCACCTCAGGCGGTTGACGACACATTCTCTCTAGACGAAAACGGATCGTTGAGCGTCCCGGCACCAGGCGTGCTCGATAACGATTCGGACCCGGAAACCAATCCGCTGACCGTCACCTCAACCGGTACGTTTTCCGCTCAGGGTATTGGCGGTACGGTCTTGCTGCAGGCTGACGGCAGCGTCGACTACACGCCGCCGCCGGCCACGGTCGGGCAGGCCACACTGCTTTACACCATCACCGACGGATTTGGCGGCGAAGCCTCGGCGATCGCCACCTTCAACGTCAATAATGTTGACGACGCGCCCAACGCGGTCGACGACCTGCTGGCGCCAATTGCCGAGGACTCGGGAACGGTGACGATTCCGTTCTCAACCCTACTGACAAATGACGATGCGGGCGCCGGAGATTCTGGCGACAGCATAGAGATCGTCAGCGTGCAGAGTCTGCAGGGCGGGCAGACAACGCTCCAGGCAGGCGCCGTCGAGTTTGCGCCTGAAAACAATTTTTTTGGCGATGCGAGTTTTAGCTACACCATTGAAGACGACGCCGGAGCGCAAGCCAACGCGACGGTAACCATCCCCGTGACGGGCATCAATGACCCGCCGTCATTTTCGGCGGCGGGCGATCAGAATTTTGCCCCGGGGGCTTCGGGCGTTCGGACCATCGACGCTTTTGTCACCGACATCAGCCCCGGCATGGGCGAAGACGATCAGGACATCATCCGTTTATCCGTCGAGGAAACCAGCGATCCCGGCGGCGTTGTTCAGGCCGCCAGCCTGGATGCTAGCGGACGTTTAGAACTGGTCCTGTCCGGAGCCAGCGGCACCGCCGAACTCCAGGCCGTGCTTCAGGACAGCGGCGGGACGGCAAACGGCGGTGCCGATACGTCCGAGCCGAGAGGATTCCGGGTCACCGTTGGCAACGGCGCTGACCTGATCATTCGCAAAACCACTTTTCAGACCAACGTGGCTGCCGGTGACGCGCTCGACTACGTGATCACTGTCAGCAATGAAGGGCCTGCAGACGTTGTCGGCGCTCGGGTTGCTGACCAACTTCCACCAGAGGTCATCAACGCCGAATGGGCCTGCGTTGCTGACGGCCAGGCGACCTGCAACTCGGCTGGCACCGGGTCGATCGATGAAAGCATCAACCTGGCCCAGGGGAGCAGCGTCACTTTCCTCTTGATGGCCGAGGTAGCGCAAGGGGAAAACTCAGGCTCCATCGAAAATACGGCAACGGTGGTTGCACCCGCTGGGACCCCAGACTTCGATCTTTCCAGCAACAGCGCTACCGCGAGCACCGCTGGCCCCGTCATTTTTCAGGACGGGTTTGAAGCTCCTATGACGGCCAAGCGGTTTAGCTCACGTCGCTCAGTGATCATGCAGAGCGAGATTCGAGCGCGGCTTGGCGAACACGGCGCCGGTAGGGCCGTCTTTTTTGCCCGAGACCCGGGTTCAACTACCCTGGCGCTGGTGGTCGCACATGCGAGGCTAAGAGACGGAGAGCTGGAGGTCCGCCTGAGCCGCCTAGAAGGCGATACCTGGACGCTCGGTAGCTGGTCTGCAGTCACCCAGGAGCTTCTCTACCTCGAGTGGTAGTACAGGCATTAAGCGTGTGCTCCCGCCACGCCGCTCAGAAAGCAGCAGGCTGACTAGACTTCGTCGACGCCAACTGACTTCTGGGCTCAATGAGTTTGGATGCTCTCACGACATTCGCTGGCCGACCCGGTGGGTCTCGAGACACCCGAGTACTACGCGTCGGGTACAGAAGCGATCCAAACGCTGCAGGCAATGCGTGCCGGTCTCGATCCGTAAGGCCTGGAGCTCTTCATCCGGAATAATATCGACAGGGAATCGCTATCCAGTTCTACCCAGGCACTGAGTCTGATCCTCTCCACCGTCGAAAAGCGACCCGCCAAAGCACGGATTCACTGAACGGCGTACGCTAATGCGCCGGCGGCGCGTATTGCGTGAGATTGATGCCGTCGACGGCGTCGATGTATTCATCGATGCTCGGCGTCCTGCCGAGGATTGATGACAGCACCACAACTGGCGTTGACGCGAGCAGCGATTCCCCTTTTTTCTCATCGGAGTCCTCGACGACTCGCCCCTGGAACAAGCGAGTGGAAGTGGCCATCACGGTATCTCCCTTTTCCGCTTTTTCCTGGTTACCCATACACAGATTGCAGCCGGGGCGCTCCAGATACATCATGTTGTCGTACTTGAGCCGCGCGGCGCTTTTTGGCGCGTCGTCGTCAAACTCGAACCCCGAATACTTCTGCAGTACGCTCCAGTCGCCCTCTTCCTTGAGCTCATCGACGATGTTGTAGGTGGGCGGTGCAACCACCAGCGGCGCCTTGAACTCGATCTTGCCTTCCTGCGCCTCGAGGTTTTTCAGCATCTGGGAAATGATCTTCATATCGCCCTTGTGCACCATGCAGGACCCGACAAAACCCAGGTCTACCTTCTTTTCTCCCTTGTAGTAGGAAATCGGGCGGATCGTATCGTGCGTGTAGCGCTTCGATACGTCGTCGTTGTTGACATCCGGGTCCGCGATCATCGGCTCGTTAATCACGTCGAGATCAACGACAAATTCCGCTGAATAGCTGGCATTGGCATCCGGCGCTAGCGCTGGATTCTCGCCCGACTGGATCTCGACAATCCGCTGATCGGCGCGGTCTACCAGGCCCTGCAAAACGCCGCGATCGTTGTCCATCCCCTTATCGATCATGATCTGAATCCGACTCTTTGCGATCTCCAGCGACTCGATCAGGGTGTCGTTTTCGGAAATACAGATCGACGCTTTGGCCTTCATTTCCGCCGTCCAGTCGGTGAACGTAAACGCCTGGTCCGCGAGCAGCGTACCGATATGAACCTCAATGATTTTCCCCTGGAAAACGTTTTCACCGAACTCCTGGAGCATTTGCGCTTGAGTCGCGTGGACCACATCACGGAAATCCATATGCGGCTTCAGGCTCCCTTTGAACGTGACCTTCACCGACTCGGGGACCGGCATGGTGGCCTCGCCGGTGGCCAGCGCCAGCGCAACGGTTCCCGAGTCGGCGCCGAAGGCCACACCCTTAGACATCCGGGTATGGGAGTCACCGCCGATAATGACCGCCCAATCGTCCACCGTGATGTCGTTGAGCACCTTGTGGATCACGTCGGTCATCGGGTGGTAAACCTCATTGGGGTCCCGACCCGTGATCAAACCAAAGCTGTTCATGAAGCGCATCAGCTTAGGGATGTTTTTCTGCGCCTTGAGATCCCATACCGAGGCCGTGTGGCAGCCCGACTGATAGGCGCCGTCCACTGTGGGCGAGATGACGGTCGCCGCCATCATTTCCAGCTCCTGGGAGGTCATGAGCCCGGTGGTGTCCTGAGATCCCACGATGTTGACCTTCACCCGCACATCGGATCCAGCGTGTAGCACCGTGCCCGGCGCCACGCCAACCGCGTTTTTGTTGAAGATTTTTTCGACGGCGGTGAGGCCCTGCCCTTCGTGAGAAATCTCCTTGGCCGCGGCGTAAACCGGAGTCGGCTCGACGCCGAGGATGCCAGCCGCCACGCTCTGCAGCTTCTTCCCGAACACCACGGCGTAGGAGCCGCCGGCCTTGATGAACTCGAGCTTCTGCGGGGTCAGCGCGGTTGAGATATCGGCCAGGACTTCGCTTCGATCTTCGTTTAAGAGCTTTTTCTCGTTCAGATCGATTGTCAGCACGGTGCCCGTGTCGACGGAAAACACCTGCTCGAGCACCGGCTCGTTGTCCTCGTCCATGATCGGTTCGCCGTTGGCAGCGAGTTTCTTGACCCAGTTCTTCAGATCGATACCGATGCCTCCGGTCACGCCCACCGTGGTCAGGAAAATCGGTGAGATCCCGTTGGTGCCGCCGACAATCGGGGCAATGTTGATGAACGGAACGTATGGGCTGGCCTGCACACCGGTCCAGAGCGCCACGTTGTTGACCCCGGACATTCGCGAGGAGCCCACACCCATCGTGCCCTTTTCGGCCACCAGCATGACGCGCTTATCCGGGTGCTCCTTCTGCAGCGAGAGGATGGTTTCCTGCGCGCCCGGATCCATCAAACACTTTCCGTGCAGCTCACGGTCGGATCGGGAGTGCGCCTGGTTGCCGGGCGAAAGGAGGTCGGTCGACACGTCGCCGGTCGCCGCAACGTAGGTGACCACCTGGATTTGATCCACCACGGGCGGCAGCTTCGTAAAGAACTCTGCCTTCGCGTAGCTCTCCAGCAGATCGGTGGCGAGCGCGTGCCCAGCCTTGTGAGCCTCCTCCAGCCGATCCGTGTCGGTCTCGTAGAGGAACACCTGCGTTTTCAGTACCTCAGCGGCGGTCTTTGCAATCGCCGCATCGTCGCCCAGCGCCAGGTCGAGTAGCGCGTCGATCGACGGGCCACCCTTCATGTGAGAGAGCAGCTCAAACGCGAAATCAGCGGTAATTTCGTCAACGAGCGCCGCCCCCAGAACGATTTCCTTCAGGAAGCGCGCCTTTTCCCCGGCCGCCCCCGTGGTGCCCGGCAACGTGTTGTAGATAAAAAACTTCAGCGAATCGTCGCGATGCTCGTTGGCAGTGTCTTTGATTTGCTCGATCAGCTCGGCAACGAGGGCGGCGTCTTCGATTGGCTTCGGGTGCAGACCCTGTGCTTTCCGGGTCTCAATTTCAGCGAGGTAGTCTGTGTATAAGCTCATGGATTTACGAATAATTTGGTTGATACTGCTGGGATGCTGGGCAGACGCAGCGTACGGCGTGCCCGCCTGAACCAGTTGCTAAGGTGATTATACAGGGCTGGGCAAGTCGAGCGCTGATCACAAGACCTTGGTCGAACGCCCGCCGAATACGCTAGCTAGCTCTCCAGCCGGAGGCGAACGATCTCGTGCGGCAGATTGAACAGCAGTAGGTTGAGCCATCGGGCGCCATATTAATGTGCGCCCTGAGCGAGGCCGTCGATGCAGACGGGCCCGTCATCGAAGCCGGGTCCCCGGAGCTGCTGCTGATGGACGCTGCTCAGGGGATTGAGCTCATTAAGCTTGCCAACCGCTACAACCCAAACGTGCAGGTCATTGCGGTACATATGGATTCGCTGGACCACTGCTTTTCGACGCGCGAAGACCTGCTCAACCTGGTGGAGACCTTGCCTGCAGACCTGCCAAACCGGGTGTTTGTGCCGCAGGATGGCGAGCGAATTACCCTCGGTTAGCTGAGCTCATTCCTGCGACAGGTCATTGGCCAACCGTTACGAACCATTACACATCGCTATAGCTTTAACCGGCCGCCATAGCCCGAATCGGCTACAATAACGTCGATTCCTGAGATGCAGTCCTATGCCACTTCGGTGTTTTGCGTTCTGGCTCGGCCTAAACCTATGTCTGTCGTTTGCGACGGTTCAGGCTCAGCCACAGGAAACGTTTGTCGCCCTGCGCGCCCTACCAAGCCCGGAACTCGAGCGGCTCCTCGACGAATCCACCACGCCCGACCCTGCGCAGCGCGGACTGATCAATCTCGTGCTAGCCGACCGCGCGATCAATCGATCGACGCTCATCGCCGAAACCTTTTTGAATGACGCTGAGCCCCTGCTGGAAGAAGGTTCACCTGCAGCCCAGTGGGCAGCAATTGTTCGCTGTCAGCTTGAGCACCGCCTGAACCGCCCGACCAAAGCCGAATCCTGTCAGCCCCTTCGCCAGGGCAATCTCAACGCGAACCGTTTTGTACAAGGGGCCGCAGAGGCGACGCTGGGATACCTCTACTACCGCGAAGGAGACCATAACCAGTCGCTTTACCACGCGGAACAAACGCTGGTTATGGCCGAGCAAATCGACGACCCGGGCCTTCGCGCATGGGCTCACAACGCGATGGGCATCCACTTCAGCACCCGCCTGCTGCCGCGTCGATCGGTACATCACCTGGAGGCTGCCTGGCGGGAAGCGGAGCGCATGCCGTTCCCAGACTTCAAGGGCGTCATTCAGCTCAATCTGGCGGGTGACTATACGTTCCTGGGCCGCCCCCAGGAGGCCCTCGCCATGCTGGAGGAAGTTAAGGCAACCCCACTGGTGGATCTCTATCCGGCCCGCAGGCTGCTGGTGCAATCGATGATCGCTCAAGCGCAGGCAGCGCTCGGCCGCACCGAGGGTGTCGAGGACGAGCTGCTGCGGGTTTGGGAGGACGTCAAAGATGAGGTGCTGCCCGACGCCGAAACCTTTGCTTATACCGGCCAGGGCTACGTGCGGCTCGCCGCCGGTGATGCCGCCGGGGCTCAGCAAAGTTTCGATCAGATTTTCCGGCTCACCGGGCAGAATCTGGAAGACGATCTGACTCATCCGAGAGTCCAGCCGATTCTCGTCCCCTACGCTCAAACGCTTCGCATTGCCGGAGACCTCGCGGGCGCACAGACGCTGTTGAGTCGGATTATCGAGAGCATCCCGGTCGACCAGCCCGATCAGCGACAGCTGGACGCCACTCGGGAACTGGCCAACATTCTCGAACAGATGGGCGACCTCGACGGCGCCCAGGAAACTCGTGAGGAAGCCGCTCGGCTGGAGACCGCGCTGTGGGACGGCAGCTTCGAATACCAGATTGCTCGATTGAACGCCTCCATGGAAACCGACCGCCGCAACGTCGAGCTAGCGCGATCGGCGGAACGAGAGTCGGCGCTACGCGAAAAAGCGGAACGGGAACAAACGCTGCGCTATCAGTCCTGGGTCATCGGCACGCTGCTGGTACTTCTGCTCCTGGGCCTGCAGTTCTGGCGAACCGAAAAGCGACTGGCCCGTACTGAACGCGAGGCCAACGAGCGGCTGGAAGAGCTAGTGGCGGTAAGGACCCAGGAACTCAAAAATGAAATGGCCGAGCGAACCCGGATTGAAGATGAGCGGCGTCAGCTCATGGAAAAGCTGTCCGAAGGTGACAAGCTCCGAGCGCTGGGTGAGCTCACCGCTGGCATTGCCCACGATTTCAACAACCTGATGACGGTCATCACGCTCACCACCGAACACCTGAAGGCATCCGACGAGCCCCGCTCAGACGAAGACGGTGAGATGCTCAGCTACATCAGCAGCGCCGCTGATACCGGCGCACGAATCACCAACCGTCTGATGGCCTATGTACGCAAGCAGCCACTTCGTCCGGAGCCGGTCGAGCTCGGCGCCTTTCTCTCCGAGTCGCTGCCCATCTTCCAGAAAACACTGGGGGAACGGATTAATCTGACCACCGATCTGGACACGTGCCAGGTCATGGTCGATAAAGGCCAGCTCACCACAGCGCTTCTGAACCTTTTTGTGAACGCGAGAGACGCGCTCGGCGACACGGGCGTTGCTTCGCTGTCGCTCAAGGCAGACGCAGGCAACGCAAAAATTACCGTTTCTGATACTGGTATTGGAATGAATGAGGAGACGATAAGGAAAGCCTGCGATCCGTTTTTCACCACCAAAAAGACGGGTGAAGGAACCGGTCTGGGCCTGTCTATGGTCTTCGGCTTCGCCCGGCAGTCGGGCGGCGATTTCCTGATCCGATCCGAACCTGGAGCAGGCACCGACGCCATTTTGCTGCTGCCCCTGTGTGATACGCAGCCCGGCGACGCTCCAGATGAGTCACAGGCGCCGGCCACACTGCCAACTGACGCCAACGTGCTCGTCGTGGAGGATCAGCAGGTCGTTCGCGACATGCTGTCCCGCACGCTCAAATCCATCGGATTGGACGTACTCTTGGCCAAAAGCGCTGACGAAGCGCTGCGACTCATTGATCCTCAAGACTTGCCCGATCTGATCATCTCGGATGTCCTGATGCCCGGTTCGATGGACGGAGCCGAGCTGGCGGCCCGGCTTCGCGAGCAGCACCCCTCATTGCCGGTGATTCTGATATCGGGAAACGCCCAGATCGAGACTCACGAATGGGCCTTTCTCCGAAAGCCGTTTTCGGTAGAGGAGCTGAAGCAAGCGGTCTCAGAGGCCCTTAGCGCCAAGAGTCGCGTGGCAACCGCCTAAAGCTGGAAAGCACCCGGCCCGATCGGGCAAAGCGGCTCGTTCCCGCAACCGTCTCACAATAAAGGTCGAGCAAGTCTCACCCATTTCGAAGGAAACGCTGGGACCGGGCCTGAAGCCGGTGACTGGAAATCTAGACAAATCGCCCTTATATCTTTGACATGTGAAGGTGCGCCGCCCGCACAATTGCTGACGAAACAGACAGTTGCTATGCTTTCTGACGCACCTACACAGGTTGGTCACAAGCCATTGACGGCGGCCTCACCGCCCCAAACGCACGCTGTAACCTCCTAAACGCCCCGCGTCTCAACCGTCCGCACCCAGTTGCCGCGACGGTTCGTCCGGACGGCGAGGCCTACGAACTTGACCGGAGAAAACGCCATGAGCACTGCTGCGCTAACCCTGTCCGACGCTGCCACCGCAGACGCGCACCTGACCCCTGAGGCCATTTTGGTCCGCGACGCGCTCGTGGCCGCCGGTCTGGAAACTCCGATGCGAGAAACCGGCTTGAGCCCGAAGCAAAAGTACGAACGCATCCAGCGCCTGATGGGCGACGTGGTGGAGACGCTGGGCCTGGACCTCACCGACGACAGTCTGGCCGAAACCCCCCACCGGATCGCCAAAATGTATGTGCACGAGATCTTTTCCGGTCTTGACTACCGTCACTTCCCCAAGCTGTCGCTGATCGACAACAAAATGGGCGCTGATGAGATGGTTAAGGTGCGCGACATCGACCTGACCAGCACCTGTGAGCACCACTTCGTGACGATCGACGGCACGGCCAAGGTAGCCTACATTCCGGCAGACAAGATCATCGGCCTGAGTAAAATCAACCGCATTGTGCAGTTCTTTGGACAACGCCCCCAGGTGCAGGAGCGCCTGACGCGGCAGATCCTGGTTGCGCTTCAGACGCTGCTTGGCACGGAAAACGTCGGCGTGAGCATCGACGCAGTGCACTACTGCGTGAAGTCGCGCGGCATCAAAGACAGCAACTCACAGACGAGCACCACCGCCCTGGGCGGCTGCTTCCGCGAGAACATCCACACCCGCGCCGAGTTTCTGAATCCTTAAAGAACCTTCAACGTGCCGTTGCGACGCTAGTTCGTTGCGACGGCGCGGCTCAGGGCCCGAAACAGCGAAAGCTGCAGGATCATATCTTCGGTAGTAAAGGCGGCGTCACGTGCGCTGTGCTGAGCGATCACCACCTTCCTTTGGGTATCGATGTAAATGGCTTGGCCGAAGATGCCAGAGGCACGGAAAACCCCCTCTCGCTCGAGCCACCAGAAATAGCCATAACCCGGAAACGCTTTCGACGGAGACGTCGATTCCTGCATCCAGCCTTCGGGCAAGACACGAGTCCCATCCGGCAACCGACCGTCATTCATCGCAAACACGCCCAGCCTCGCGTAGTCGCGAAGCGTCGCGTTGATGCAGCAGCCGCCAAACTCTCCGCCGCCGGGCTCCGTGAGATTCCAGCTAGCGTCGAACTCCATCCCCATCGGGATCCAGATCCTCTCAGACAGATACGTTGCCAGGTTGTTACCGATAGCCGAGCGCAGCAGCGTACCAGCGAGATTGGTTTCCGCCGTGTTGTAGTTGAACCGCTGGCCAGGAGGCGCCGCATTCAGCTTGCTCCCTAGGAACTCATAGAGCGCCAGCGTTTCCCAGTTGGCGGTACTGACGTCGGAAGTCGGGTCGTCGTAATCTTCGTTCCACTCGACACCGGAGGCCATCTGAAGCAGATTGCGTATGGTGGACTGTTCGTAGGACGAGCCTTTGAGACGCGGCAGATAATCAGTCACACGTTCGTCGACGCTCTCGATGTATCCATCCTGTATGGCGGCCCCGATCAGCATCGACACCACCGACTTGGCAACGGAAAACGAAACCCAGGGTGTGTCCTTGGCGTTGCCCAGCGCGTAGCGCTCATAGCGGATTGTCCCGTCCTTTAGCACCAACAGGCCGGCCACGTTTTTGCGTTTCATGTACTCCCGAGTGGTCAACACACCTCCACCCGCATCAAACTCGAGCTCATCCAAGTCGACTTCCGCCACGGGGAACGGTCGGGGCTTCGCGGCCGCTGCAATCCGACGAGTCGGGAGGATGCGCGTCATATTGCGGAATCCGGCGACCTTCTGGGCAGAGTTCCAGAACAGCAACCGCTCGGGGGGCCCAAAATGCGACGAGTCATCCGCCGGATCAATGGACGGCGCTTCCGCGCCACACCAGACAGGCATGGCGAGCAGGAGAGCCAGAAAGGGTTTAGCAACGCCACGGCGTGTCTTCATCAACTTGAGTCTCCCGTTGCGAGCGACAATGGTTGGGGACCACATGTTACGAGACACGGCTCGCTAGGACTATGTGTTGTGGCCTGTACTTCAGCAGCGGTGGCGTCGAGAATTGGCGGATTGTGGCAGCCAGACGGTGATCGGCAACCCATGAGCAGGAAGTGATTGTGGACTCAGAAAATTGGAAGATTGGGATATCACTCGGGTGGTGGCGGCATCTATGCTGGGTCCTGGTGGCGGCCTCAGTGATCAGTTGCTCGGGGGAGAGCACCGATAAGGCCCCGGACCCGTCGATAAGCGACGCCGTGCTCAAGAAACGATTGGAGGCGCTTCAACAGAGCCGACCAGAAATCCCGGGGTTTGCCGTTGCCGTGGTCACCTTCGACGGTGCTGCTGCTTCAGCGGCAACCGGTAAAGCCGATCCTGACGGCAGGCCTATGACCGCCGATACGCCTGCGCGCATCGCTTCGATCACCAAAACATTTGTCGCGGCCACAGCCTTACGGCTTTGGGAACAGGGTTTGATCGACCTGGATGCCCCCATCAGTGCCCTCATCAGCAGTGCCCACAATGCGCTGCTCACAGGCGACGGTTATGACACAAACGCCATAACGCTACGCCAGCTGTTGATGCATGCCAGCGGGATGGACGATCACTTCGCCAGCGATGCCTTTAGAGATATGGCACTGGCTGATCCGCAGCGTGTCTGGACCCGTACCGATCAACTTGAGGTGCTGGTTGAAACCAGCGATCCGCTAGGGCCACCAGGTGAGCGCTTCTCGTATTCCGACTCAGGCTACCTGCTGATCGGCGAGATCATCGAAAGAACAACCGGCAAAACGTTGTCCGCGAGCATCTGGGAGCTGTTAAAGCTAAATGATATCGGGCTAAAGAACAGCTGGTGGGACGAAGAAAGGCCTTCATCGGCATCAGGCCCTGATCGCGCTCATCAGTGGCTGAGCGGCCTCGACAGCTATCCCATTCACGGCAGTGTTGATGCCTTTGGGGGTGGTGGAATCGTCGCGAGCGTTGAAGACGTAGCGCGCTTTTTTGCTGCGCTGTTCAACGGGAAGATCTTCGACGATCCCGCCACGCTCCAGCTCATGATGGAAGCGCCAGGCCACCCTTCGGGGAGCCCTTATCGCATCGGCTTATTTGCCGGCGAGATTGACGGCAACCCAAGCTACGGTCACGGCGGTTTCTGGGGCACGGACGCGCAGGTTGTGCCATCGCTTGGAATTGCGGTAGCGAGCGTCAGCCTAGACCAAAGCGGAATGCCGGATATTCAGGAGCTAGACAGTAATATTGCTCGCGTCGCGATAACACAGCCATAGATGCAGAGTCGTGTTCGAGGGAAACCATCGCCAGAGAAAGCTGACTGGGTTCTGAAATCTCAGGTTTGGTTCGCAGCTTTGGCGTAGCCGCCTCTGGTGCTAAGAGCAGCATCAGCATTGGGAGGCCCGTCGACAAAATTGTTTTGTGCACTGCACTGAGAGCTATTGACCAAGCTTCAGTACGGCAGGTTCTCCTCGGAAAACAGCGCCCGAATCACGCTTTCAGAGCGTCGCTTTGGCTGCGTGTAGGGTTGGGATTCCAGCGACAGCCGGACGCGGACGTACGTCAGCCCCTCCCACATAGAAATCAGATAATCCGCCAGGTCGCTGGCTCGGCTCTTATGCTGAATAAACCCGGACTGTTTGCCGTGCTCGATCAGTCGAGTCATCTCCTCGTGAGATCGACCGTACGCGTTCTGGTAGAAGAGTTTGGCGATATCCGGATGCTGCCGCGCTTCCTCGTGCATCGTTTGATCGAGCTGCGCGCAAAAGTCTGAGTTCAGCAGCCGCAGCAGCTGTGCCCCGTAATCGCGGAGGGCGAGCCAGAACGCTTCGGGGGTGGCGGGCAGCGGCTGGTTGTCGATGGAAAAAGCATCACCCTCAGTCTTGACGAGCGCCTTGAGCACGCCCGCCATATCGCCGAAGTAACGATAGAGCGTGGTTTTCGACACGCTAGCCTCGCGACAGAGCTGGTCCGTCGATACGGCGGAATAGCCTTCGGCTAGGAAGATCTTTCGCGCGGCCTCCAAGATGCGCTGCTCGCTGTTTGCACTTCGTGACATCGGTGTTCCTAAAGTTTGCCCGTCAGATTATCCACAAAGATATGCCTTAAGGCTTGCGATACCCATAACAGTACTGTACCGTATCATTCTAATGATACGATACCGTATCGTACAATTTTCTACGGAGCAGTCATGAAGGGAACCAATCTTGGTGAGGAATTGGGTCGGCGCGTCGCCTCATCGAGCATTCGCGCGCGCTGGATCGTCATTGCCGTAACCTGCCTGGTCAGCCTCGGTTTGGGCTACGGCGCAAGCTCGCTGCAATTTGCCGGCGACTATCGGGTTTTCTTTGGCCCAAAGAACCCCGACTTTGTTGCCAACGAAAGTGCACAAGGGACTTTCGGAAAACCCGATAACCTGGCGTTTGTCGTCATCGCTTCCGATGGCGATGTCTACGATCAGCGCACTCTTGAGGCAGTCCATAAGCTCACGGACGCAGCGTGGCGCCTACCCTACGTCTCCCGCGTGGATAGCCTCACAAACTTCCAGAATACCCAGGGCGTCGAAGACGACTTAATCGTGGAGGACCTGGTCCCCAGCCCTTCGGAGCTGACGCCGCTGCTTTTGGCAGAGCTGCGCCAGACGGCCGAGAGTGAACCGTTGCTCAACGGATTTGTGGTTTCGCCAGACGGCGGGGCGACAATCGTCAACGCCGTCGTTCAGCTGCCGGTGGATGTGCCTAACGCTTCGTCGCTAATTGCGAAGCAGGCTGGCGCCATACGGAACGGAATTCTTGCCGTTCACCCCGAGCTGGAGATCCATATCACGGGCGTCGCGGCGCTTAGCGCGGCGTTCGAGCAGGCGGGTCTGAGAGATTCCTCCACCCTCATTCCGCTCGTTTATCTGCTGATTCTCTTCGTCATGTTTCTCACGCTACGGTCGTTGGCCGCCGTGTTCGCCAGCCTCCTCCTCATCGCGCTGTCAACGATGGTCGGTGTAGGCGTGGGCGGCTGGACCGGCGTTGCGCTTACACCCATATCGCTTTCGGCGCCGACGATTATCCTCACCATCGCCGTCGCTGATGCAATTCATCTCATTGCGGGTATCCGAAGTGCCATGCTCGACGGCGCGAACCGACACGAAGCCATTGTTGCCGCAACCGGGCTCAATTTCACTCCGATTCTGGTCACGTCGGTCACCACCATCGTTGGCTTTCTTACGCTCAATTTTTCTGACAGTCCGCCGTTTCATCACCTGGGGAACATGAGTGCCGCCGGCATTGCCGCTGCCTGGCTGATGTCAGTAACTCTCCTGCCTGCGCTGCTTTCGGTGCTACCGCTGAACTTCAAGGCCGGAGAGGGGCGCGCCACGGTCACCACGGCACTCGTGAATACCGGCAGCCTCATTGCAAAGCGACCCAGGGCGGTCCTGCTGAGCACCCTGCTGGCCACGGGCGCCGTCATCGCCGCGATACCGACGATGGAACTGAACGATCAGTGGTCTACGTACTTTTCGCCGTCACTCGAGTTTCGTCAGGCGATCACGGCTACCGAGCCCTACTTCGGCTCAGATCAAATCGAGTTTGTGTTGGACCCCGGCACAACCGGCGGCGTGACCGACCCGCAGTTTTTGCGGACGGTTGATGAGTTTGCTCAGTTTCTCCGGGGTCAGCCTGGTTCGGTTGCCCACGTCTTTGCGATCTCCGACATCATGAAACGCGTGAATCGGAACATGAATGGTGACGATCCGAGTTACTACGCGATTCCAGAAAGTCAGACGCTGGCATCGCAATATCTGCTGGTCTACGAGCTTTCGCTTCCTTACGGCTTAGACCTGAACAACCGCGTCGATATCGATCGACGGTCTACGCGGATCACGGCAACCATGAAGGATATCTCGACGACTGAGACCAAAGCTTTTCTGCGCCGGGTCCAAGACTGGTTCGCGGAAAACGGTCGTGGCTACAACATGGACATTACCGGATCCATGGTGCTGTTTTCTTTTGTGGCGGAACGCAACATCGCCGCCATGTTTGAGGGCGCGGTTTATCTGGTACTCGCGATATTCGTCATTCTCGCGATTTCCTTTCGCTCTCTGATAGTTGGACTGATCAGTCTGCTCCCGAACGCGTTGCCGATCCTCGCGACGTTCGGCATTTGGGCTTTGCTCGTGGGCTCGGTGGGCTTCTCCATTGCCGCCGTCGGTGCCGTTGCGGTGGGCCTGGTCGTCGACTTTACTGTCCATTTTCTATCCAAGTATCTGCGAGCAAGACGAACGGCGGGGATGGACCCAGAACACGCCGTGCGCTACGCGTTCCAAACGGCCGGCGCAGCGATCTTCGCGACAACCGTGATCCTGGCGGCGGGTTTTGCCATTCTGGTGACGTCGAGTTTCAAGCTCAACGCCGATCTCGGTCTGCTGACGGCCATTGCCGTGGTCCTCGCCATGGTGATCAATTTTCTCTTGCTGCCTAGCCTGTTCCTCTCATTTGGGCGAAGCACAGTGGTCCAGCCTACGTCTCCGAATCCCGGCACCGCGTAGGACGCCATTCCAAACCCCAGCATCCATTTTTGCCTAGGAGAACCATCATGAAACAACTCACGGTTGTTACGAGAACCGTGCTGGCAGCTGCCGTCATTTTCCTGGCGTCAGCGACACCAGCCTTGACTGAAGAGGCCAAGGAACGAGGCTTAGCCATCGCAAAACGCTCGGACTTGAGCGACGCAGGCTTTGGGTCGAGCAGCGTAGAGCTCACGATGACGCTGAGTGACCCCAGCGGGCGGACCACCACGCGCGAAATGCGGATCGACACGTTGGAGAAAAGCGGCGAAGGCAATGGCGATCGTTCGTTGACCGTCTTTTTCACCCCGCGCGACGTGGAAGGCACCGCGCTGCTGTCACACGCAAAAATCCTCGTTTCCGATGATCAATGGCTTTATCTACCCGCCCTTCGCCGGACCAAACGAATTTCGTCAGCCAACAAATCGGGGCCTTTTGTGGGATCTGAGTTTGCGTTCGAAGATTTGACGTCCAATGAGCTGGGCAAATACGAGTACACCTACCTTGAGACGCGCGTCGTAGACGGCATAGAAATGGACGTTGTGGAGTGTGTGCCCCGCTACGAGCGCTCCGGATACTCCAAGCTCTTGTGCTATTTCGACACCGAACACTTCCAGTCTCGCCGGATCGAGTTCTTTGACCGCGGCGGCCAGCCGCTGAAGACCCTCGTGCTGGAAGACTACCGCCAATACAACGAGTTCTGGCGGCCCCACAAGCAGACGATGACCAATCATCTGACGGGCAAAGTGACCATCATCGAGTCTGCCGAGTATGAGTTTGGGGTGGACTTCGATCGGGAGGACTTTGAGCCCGCGGTGCTGGATCGACTTTGATGAGACGCACCAGGGCACTAGGGCTGCTTTGCGTTTTTTGCCTGGCTGTTTCGTCGGTTGGCGCCCGCGGGCTAAGCATCAGACCGGAGCTGTCGATCGAGGCCCGCGGTTTCGCAGACGAACCTCAGTTTCCCGATCAGCTCGCTACTGCGCAGCTTGGCGTAGTGCTGACCGGGCAGGCGTCCTGGCGCAGCCGTGACCGCAAAACTCGCTTTGATTTTGAGCCTTACATCAGGCTAGACAATCGCGATTCGCGGCGCACCTACGCGGATATCCGGGAACTCAGTTTTTCCAAAGACTTTGGCACTTGGGACGTTCTCTTTGGGGTGTCCCAGGTATTCTGGGGAGTCGCGGAGTCACGTAACGTCGTCGACGTCATTAACCAGATTGATGCCGTCGAAGACCTGGACGAGGGTGAAAAGCTGGGGCAACCGATGCTGCGCGCTGCGCGCTCCCTGGGTCCGGGCAACATCGAACTGTTTTACCTGCCCTACTTTCGCGAACGGGCGTTCGCCGGGCGAGACGGACGCCTCCGGTTCTCGCCTACCGTCGACGCTAGCAACATTTCTTACGAACGCGATGGCGAAGCCTGGGCCGGAGACTGGGCGCTACGCTATACCCAGCGCCGCGGCGCGTTAGACCTGGGTCTCCATGCCTTCAGTGGGACCAACCGCAATCCCTTCTTGGCGTTGTCCGAATCGGGTGAACGATTGCTCCAGACCTATCAGTCTCTGGATCAGGTAGGGGTTGATCTGCAGCTGACTCGCGGCGCATGGCTCCTCAAGGGCGAGTGGGTTGCCGCGGAATCAGGCGGCAACTCCTACCGCATCTGGGTTGCCGGTTTCGAATATACGCTGTTTGGACTCGGCGGTACCGCCGCGGACCTGGGGCTGATTGCAGAACACTTGCGCGACACTCGCGACCTCACGAAAGCGCCGATCACGGTGTTTGATGACGACACCTTTGCCGGGCTGAGACTGACGCTAAACGACAGTCAGGATACCGAGCTGCTCGCGGGCTTAATCCGGGATCACCGCACCAGCGCGATCCAGTATTCAGCCGAGTTCCAGCGGCGTATCGGTGCTCGGAACCTGCTCGAGCTTGAGGCGCGGGTGTTTAGCGGCGGTGACGACACATTAATTACGGCATTTTCGGCCGATGATTTTCTGACAGCTCGTTGGACGGTGTTCTTCTAGGCCGACCTGCACCAATTCAGTTAACTCCTCAGCCGAAGAGCCCCGAAACGCTGGAAACTATAACGCCGTTTCCTTACTGGCTGTGCTTCCGACTTAGCACCGTCGGTCAAAGGTAAGAAGTCCCCGGTTGCTTGAGTGGAAACCGACGTTCGTTTCTTTGGTAGCTCGGCTAGACGGCGTTTCCCCTTATGGGACATTGACGACACAAACGGACTTCACACAAGCGGCAGATCCTGTGTTTTGCCATTTCCGTTTCGGGCAGGTTCGCCAGGACCTTTTCCAGAAGATTACCCAGGTGTTGACGATCCTGTGCGGATAGCCCTTTTAATCCTGCCTCCAGAACATCCAGCCGCCTGCTCAGCAGCTTTTTCCGCAGCCTGCTGCCTTTTAGGGTTAGATGCAGTGCGACAGCGCGACCATCCTCCCCTTTTCTTCGCTCAACGAGACCGTCATCCTCGAGTCTGTCGATCAGGCGCACAGTGCCTGGATGAGAACGGCCAAGGACCTGCCGCAACGTTTCTACCGCAAGCCCCGGTGCATATCCGACCACCACCAGCGCCGCCGCGGATTCGCCCTTTCGATGCAAGACCTCGTCGAGCCCCGACCGAATCCGATCGTTGAGCGCGATGGCGACTGCGCCAAGCAAATTGGTTGTTTTATCCACGGTCGCAATGTAAATCCCGCGACTTGCCATTTCAATTATTGCCTGGACATTTATATGCATGCCGCATATATTTAATTTAAGTCAACCAGGACCTCTTTACCGTGACAGACAACCCTCGTAGACAGTTTCTGGTGGGTGCCGGTATGGCCGGCGGCGCAGCGATAGCAGGCGCGGTTAGCGCCCAAACGCCCACCGCAAAGACCCTGCCGCCCGAAAGCTATCGTGAGGCGGTCCTCCGGCCAGATGGCTGGGACGCCAAAACCGCGCCCGGGCTTAGCTTTCTTTTTGAAGCGCGCGTAAAGCTCTATCTCCCTCCGCTGACGGTGGGTTCAACGCCTGAGGGCAATCGCATCATCTACGTCGTGAAGGAGGGCACCTTCGAAGGACCACACCTGAAAGGCCGTGTCGTAGCCAACTCCGGCGCGGACTGGGTTCGCATTCGAACGGACGGGACCGGCGTGCTGGACGTCCGGTTCTGCCTTGAGACCCACGATAAAGCGTTGCTTTATGTGTACTGGCAGGGCCGATTTTGGACTAACGCAGAGCACGCCGAATACGCGTTAGACCTAACGAAACCCGACGACCCTGATGGCGCGTGGCGTTACTATTTCCGTACCGCTCCGCTATTTGAGACCGGTGATCCGCGATACGCATGGCTTAACAACGTCGTTGCTGTCAGCAAATCCAGGACCGGTGACGGCGGTCCAATTCATCGGGTTTTCGCCGTTACCTGATGAGAGCCATCAGAGCCGTGACGAAACACCCAAGACGTCATTCGCGGCTGCCCTCCGATGTCCCGGCAAGCCCTCAGAGGAAACACCGGCACCATTAGTTAACAGGCTTGGAGATCGACAGGTATGCGCCAATCACCATGCACGAAAAACCCAACACCCGGCGCGGCGTCAAGGGCGACTGTGGTGCGCCTAGCGCTCCAAACTGGTCGATCACGGCTGCGCTGGTCAGCTGGCCGAGAAGGACCAGCACGATAGCGTTTGCGAAGCCAATGTGGGAGGCGGCCAGAGGGACAACAAAGATATAAAAGAGGAACAAAAGACCGGGCGTCATGTGTCCTCGGGAAACATCATCGAAGTTCGGCATAGCAAAGCCCTCAACCGCCAGAAAAAGCAGTCCAGCGACTGTGGTTGCCACCAGCGACAGAATCAGAACGGCCCCAATAGGGCTACCAAGCTGAACACCCAGATTTGCGTTTATCATCGCCATGACCGGTATCCCGGCTCCCGCCAATATGACTAAAGGAAACAGGTACGTTAGTACTTGCTGCATCACGACCACCCTGCGTCAGCGGCGCACCCGCATGGATGCGCCGCTTGGAGAACACTCAAGATTGGGAGCGGATGTCGGTGATGGACTCACCACCGATGCCCCAGTTATCCGTATCGATCTCATCGATTACGACAACGGTGGTCGCAGGGGATTTGCCCAGGACGTCTTGCAGCAGCCCCGTGACGCCCTCGATCAGCTGCAGTTTCGCTCCTGCACTTGGACCCGTCCCGTCGCGACCACCCTCACGCGTCACCTTAATTTTTACGTAGGGCATGACTTCGCTCCCTGTTCTTCGAACGTAAAAACCTTGGCGATGACCTGCCAGCCACGTTCCGTAGTAACGAGCGTCAACGCGTCCTCATAGCCGCGTCCCAACATTGCACAGCTCGCTCTTACGGTCGCCACCTGGTCGTTGACCAAGTTGATCTCCGCCACGCGAAAATCGCGGACCTCCCCTCGCTCCAGCGGAGACTTACGCTCATCAATCTCGTCGAGGTACGCGTCCAGCGACAGTGTCAGGTGATGGCCCGTGGTGGCGTTGACGTAAAGCAGATCGGGATGAAACACCGGCCGCAGTAAGCTGCTGTCCGCCCGATATAGCCCGTCAAAGTAGCGGTCCATCACACCAAGCACGCTAGCAACAGCGGGGGCGGTCATGACCCAATTCCTTCAGCCTGGATTGCAGCAAGGACGGTCGGACGTTCTGCGATACGCGATACAAAGCCGGAGAGGTGAGGCCAGCGGCCAAGGTCGATTTGCTGCACCCGAGCCCAGCCTGCAACGACAAAAAGATAGGCGTCCGCCGGCGAGAATCGCTCGTCGACAAGGTATTGCCGACCGTCAGCCAGCAAGGCTTCGAGATAATCAAACTTGGAGGCAACCTTTGCGCGCGCATCCGCCTTGGCAGACTCATCAGACGATTTGGCAAACAACGGACTAAACGCTTTGTGCAGCTCCGAGGCGGTGTAGTTCAGGTACTCCTGGAGTCGGGCGCGTGACACCGTTCCCGGCGCCGGCAGCTCGATTTGATCTGGCGCTGAGTCCGCAATGAACTGCAGGACGGCGGCACCTTCACTCAGGACCTCTCCGGAATCCAGCTCGAGCGCGGGGACATAACCTTTGGAGTTAACCGCAGCGAATTTCTGTCCGCTCTCGGTCAGGCCCGTACTCGGGTCAACCGCCTCGAGTTCAAAGTCTGCACCCACTTCTCGCAGCAGAATATGGCTAGCCAGGGAGCAAGCGCCGGGTATGTAGTAAAGCTTCATGTTTTTGTCCTTTAAGGGTTAAGGGAGCCAATATCGTGGACGCAAACCCGAAACATAGATAACATCGTATTTTCATATATATGATCTATTAAATAGATCATTGAAACGAAGATGACCTTGGATCAACTGCAGGCGCTTGAGGCCATTGTTGCCACCGGAACGTTCCGAGGGGCCGCTGACCGGCTGCACAAAGCGCAGTCCGCGATCAGCCACAAAATCCGCAAGCTGGAAGCCGAGCTCGAGTTCGACCTTTTCTCTCGCTCGGATTACCGCCCGAAGCTCACCCCGCGGGGAGAGATCTTTTTTCGAGATTCACTACGCATCCTGAACGGCATGCAGGCGCTCAAGGCAACCGCAGCAGAGTTGCGGTCGGAGCAGGAAGCATCGGTCACCATATCGGTCAGCGCGACCATGCCCCTTGATCCGCTTCTGGAGGTCCTGGGGCCGATCAGTGAGGCTTATCCGGCCACCCACATTCGAGTATTCACCGACATGATGGGCGGCCCGATATCGCGACTGATGAGCGGCGAGGCTGACCTGATCCTGGCAACGTTGTCAGGCGTTTCCGTCGACGATGTGGAGACCCTGCCCGTCGGATCGGTCACGATTCGCCCCGTATGCAGCCCCATCTTCGAACCCGCTGACTTTCCCGGCGTGCGTTCGATTGCGGAAATGCAAACCTATTGCCAGGTGGTGGTCGCTGATACGGTCGGCGGCGACTTTGAGCAAAGCCGGGACGTGCTCCCGGGCGGCCGGCGCTGGACGGTCTCCGATTTCGCCATGAAGAAGTCCATTCTGCTTGCGGGGCTTGGCTGGGGCGGTATGCCGGAACATCTGATTGAAGAGGAGCTGGCTTCAGGAGCGCTGACAAGACTGGATGTCGAAGGCTTTCGAGCGCGCCACTCAGAAATCTACGCCGTGCGAAAGCGGGGAAAAGATGTCGGTAGAGTTCAAACCGAATTGTGGAAGTCGTTATCAAATCGCTAAATCGGCGGTTGCTCGGCCTCAGGTTCCAGCTTTCGCTCCAAGTAACAACGAATACACGGTCTCGGTAAGCGTTGACCCGTGCACTGTCACACCGCGAGCTGTTCCGGCAGCCCTGTCTTTTGCTCCGCATAGGATCGACTTGTGCTGAGAATGTCGGGGTTCCGGATAGGCCAATATCGGCCGGCGAGGTCAAACATACCGGCAGGACCAACCACCGCGTCACGCAGACGTACACGAGGGCCAATTTGGGTATTGGGTAAGACCACCACGTTATGCAAGTGGCAATGGCGTCCAACGATGGCGCCATTATTCAAGACGCATTGGCTGTCGAGCTGCGCGTGAGCATGAACCTTACAGTGATCTCCTACCAGCACCGATGATCCGATATGCGCGCTCCGAGCAACCTCGCTCCGCCAGGCTCGCCACCTCTGACCTGGGCCCGGATTCCCAGCCGCGACCATGCCTTCCAGTTCACCGTTAACGATTGCGAGATTGAGCGCGTGGTAATCGCTAGCATTGGTAATCGACCAATATTGATATGCCGACACCGTCGACCAGGGCCGGGCGAAGGGCTCCGGCCGCTGCAGGTTCCACTCGGAAGCAACGCTCCGGGGGCAATCCCGTATTTGATCGAGTGTCGGCGACGCTATTACTTTGTCCTCTTCGGGAAAGTGCTGAAGCTGGTCAGCACAGACGAAACTACACTCGCCAAACTCCACCAGAGTCTGGTTACGCAGATCATCGCCACCCAGATCGCTGTAGCGAATGGTCATATCCCATTCGAGACCGTCACCGACACGGCGGCGAATACTCGACTGCTGCGGCCCTGCGGCAAAGCGCAGATGACGAAAACCCGCGGATCGGAGTTGCTCTAGCAGGTGAATGACCAGCGCTTTGCCAGCAATTGGCAAAACAGCTTGATGCGTAGAAGGCCAGACAGGCGAAAGCGGCGCATGAGCCGATTGATAGCCGAGAACGACGGGGCCTTTCATCAGTAAGCACCTCGACCGGAAAGGACTGCCGGGACGGTCTTTACGATGATGCGCAGATCTTCCCACAGGCTCTGCTTTTCCAAATAGGCCACATCGAGCATCACCTGCCCGGAAAACGGAACATTACTGCGTCCGCCGATCTGCCACAGACAGGTCAAGCCAGGCTTCGCTTCAAGTCGTTTTCGCTCTGTTGAACTGTATTGCTCGACCTCACCCGGCACCGGTGGCCGGGGCCCAACGATAGACATGTCTCCACGCAACACGTTGAAAATCTGCGGCAGCTCATCAATTGAGAGACGGCGAATCAGGCGTCCGACCTTCGTGATTCGCGGATCTTGCTTCATCTTGAAGATCACTCCGTCAGCACTTTCATTGGCTGCCGCCAGCGCAGCCTTTTCGGCGTCGGCACCCACCCGCATCGAGCGAAACTTGATCATGCGGAACCGTCGACCTTTGAACCCAACCCTCTCCTGGAAAAACAGGACGGAGCCAGGCGATTCCAGGCGTATGGCGATTGCTGTCCCGATCAGCAGCGGACTCAGGGCCAGGACCGCGCCTGTCGCTATCGAGATGTCCAGCAGGCGTTTGAGTGCCAAAGACAGGGCCATCTGGGTCTGCCAGGTCGCTCGAATCAGCGCAGCGCGGCTGTCGGAGCGGGGCGTACGCGTCGGGCAACTGGCAGCCAGGGCTGCCGGACAAGGTAGAGATCTGGTTGGGGATAAAGTCATTTTTTTCATTTTCAAATCGGGTCTTAGCGTTGCGATTCGTCTATTTTCCGCAAAACTGAAACAATTTGAAATAGTAAAAATGAAAACAAAAGTCGAGGAACGCGCTAACCAAGACCACCCAGATGCTGCTTCACCGCCAGCGCGGTGCGCTGCGCTAGAACGATGAGATGATCCAACGTCTCTTCCGAAATCAGCCGGCCCTCTCTCGCTGCTTGTTCCGCAACGTCACAGAGCTCGGCCAGCTCCAGAGCACCAATGCTTCGACTGGAACTCTTTAAGCCATGGCAGATCTGGCCAAATTCCGCGGCATCGCCGTCTGCATGATGGCGGGCGAGGCCCGCCTGACGCGGGGCAAGCTCACGGAGATAAACCGGCAAAACTTTCCGAAGCAAATCATCGGCCCCATCTCCAAGCATAGCCAGGCCTGAGTGATCTAGGGCGACCGGTTCCAGCCCAGGTTTCATGTCGGCTGGACTTTCCTTATCTAGCTGATGATGAGCGCGGCGTAAGATCTCTGCCAATTCTTCAGGAACCACCGGCTTGGTGATCACAGCGTCTACCCCGGCATCGGTGAACCGGGCTCGGTCCTCCGGTAAGACGCTCGCCGATACGGCGACGATATACGGTTGTCGCAGTGATGAGTTCTCGCGAAGACGCCGGGTCGCCTCTACACCGTCCATTACCGGCATACGAATATCCATCAGCACCACGTCATAAGCATTGTTAGCGAACGCGCGCAGAACCTCCTCTCCGTTACAGACAAGATCAACCGGGTAACCCAGCGCATTCAGCTGCGCTTCCTGCACCAGACGGTTTACTTCATAGTCATCGGCGAGCAGGATCTTTAGCGGGTGTGTTAACCCCTGTTCTGCCACGTTTTCAGGCAGGTCAATATCGTCTTCAGCAACCAGGCTAACATCCTGGCGACCCGGATTTTCGTCGACAACCTGCGCCAGAATGTAGAAGGAAAAGGCGGAGCCTTGTCCCTCCTGGCTATTGAGCTTGATTCGGCCGCCCAGCAACTGAGTTAATCGCTCGCAAATGGCAAGCCCCAGGCCCGATCCCAGTCGATGGCTGTTGGGATTGGTCTGGATAAACGGGTCGAAGATCGCCTGCTGCATCGATGGGGATATACCAATGCCCGTATCCTGGACGGAAAACTCCAGGCGCACCCATTCCAGATCATTGTGCGACGTGCTATCAAGGATGTGCTCGGGAACATCGCTCTTCGCGACAGTGCGCTGTTGAACCACTACAGATACCGCGCCTTCATCTGTGAATTTGACAGCGTTGCTCAAGAGATTGAGGAGCACCTGCTGCACCCGGGCCGCGTCCATCGCGTAGACCGAACCCAAACCTGTGAGATCCGGCAGATTCAAAGCTATCGACTTGCTCTGGGCTTCGAGCGATACCAGCTGCACGGTTTGGCGCACCAGCGTTCCCAGATTTGCCGGACCAAACTCAAGATCAACATGACCACCCTGGATTTTTGACAGATCCAGAATATCGTTGATTATCCGAAGCAGCAGGCCGCTGCTCGCATGAATAGTCTCAAGCTGCTCCTGCTGCGTCGAGGTCAGCTCCGACTGTTTGAGTAACGCGGCAAACCCCATAATGGCGTTGAGCGGAGTCCGGATTTCGTGACTCATGCGGGCCAGGAACTGTTCCTTTAGATCGGAAACCTCCAGCGCCTCGTCACGAGCCTGGCGCAGCATTTCTTCCGCCAGCATCCGTGCGCTAACTTCCGCCTCCAGCTTGGTGATCGTCTGGCGCAGTTCGCGCGTGCGCTCCCGCACCTGATCTTCCAGCGCGGCGCGGGAATCCTCCAGACGCTGATTGGCGTTATACAAACGACGACTGATGGTTTCGAGCGCCAACTCTGCCTGCTCTCGCGCGCGGGTTTGGCGAATGCATCGTCGCTCCCATGCTGCGGCGTCCATCACACCCGCTCCACCCGCATCACTCGGCGTGAGTCGTCATCAGAGGCAGAGAGCACCTCGATGCTCAACGGTTGCCCGAAGTGTTTGCCTGCCGACTCAAGCATGCAGTGGGCGACGATGCCCATAGGCCGAGTTGATTCGTAGGTCACCGTCATATCAGAGTCACCGCGTTCGACAGTGATCGTCGGCGGCCGTGCATCGTCATAGAGTTTCTTGACCTCAACGTGGATGTGCCGATCCAGAAGCTCTAGAAACTCGAACACGTCCTCGGTTTCTTCGAAAAACTCCGGGTGCATCCTGTTGAAGGCGTCCATCAGAAAATCTGAGAACTCCCGCAGCAAGACGGTCGGCTCGGTTTGGGCATGCTCACAGGCCGCGGTCAACAGGGTCATTAACTCCCCATGGGGGTAGTTTCCAACCCGGGTGTACACGGCGCCGGACGGAAGCTGATCCTCCACTGCGGCAATGATCGTCTCTACATCCGCGATGCTATGGCGCTTCTCAACAAAGTCCAGAAACTCAACCAGTAGTGTTCCTTTCATGCGCACTGCGCTCCTTTTCGTCGATCAGAGCCATGTCGATCAGGCCCTTAAGGTCATCCACGTTGACCGGTTTTCCAAATACTTTGATATCGGCCGGCAACTCGCCACGTTGAGCGATTTGCTCGACCGTCAACCCCGAGATCACCACCATTCGCGTACCGGCACACAGCCGGGAGCGGTCTACCGCAGCAATCATCTGCAGTCCGTCCATGCCAGGCATGTCCACATCGACAATGACTAAAGCGGGGTTGAACCGGCCGATCGCCACCAGCCCCTCAAAACCGTTTTCAGCGAATCGCACCCGGGCGTTGGAACCCAGGATATCTATCAAGGCCTGGTAATAGGCCTGCATGGTTTGATCATCCTCAACGATCAGCACGTCACACTCCGAGGGCGAGGCCGCCGGGCCGTCCGACTGGCGCGATTCAAGCAGCTGCTCGAGCGACGACTCTTCGATGCGTCGATGCCCCCCCGGTGTCTTCCAGGCGGATAACAGTCCGTCTTCAACCCATAGCTGGATTGTGCGAACTGACACACCCAGGCGACGAGCCGCCTCTTTCGTACCGACAACACGCTGCGCCATGGCTTGTCCGATCTCTCATTTGCAATTTGAGTTTCATTATTTTCATGAAACAGCTCAATCATCAATAGAACTGAAATATATTTTGCGTTTTTTATCATTTAAGTTTCATTTGTTTGCTTTTGAAATGGTGTTTTTATCATTTTTATCGATATCATGACGACCATTCGTTCAGGAGCAAGCAACAATGACGCTGTTTCGCCATCTGCCCTATCTACTGCTCATCGCCTTCTTGGCGTCGGCGGCCGTGCAGGCAAATCCCCGACAAAATTTTGATGTGCTCGCTGGTGCACCCATCGATGATGAGCTGCCGGCCCAGAGCCCGGGTTCTGCCGCCAGCGTAAATCGGACCCTTCGGCCCGCCCTCAGCTATCCCACGCTTCGACTCGATGAGCGCGAACGACGGCCGGCAGCGATTTCCCAGGCTCCAGCCCTGAGAGCCACGCAACTTGCGGCAGGCGTCACTTCGGATTTTGCCGAGCTTGTCGGAGAGAGTCTGGGAGTGAAGCTCCCCCGGTTCGGGCGCGATGTGTTTCACAGCGAGACTCGGGGTTACTCAGCTTCCGATCAGATGCCGGTGCCGGCTGACTTTGTGCTCGGTCCCGGCGATGAGGTCTATCTGCGTGCGTGGGGGACCATCGAAATCGACTACCGGGCAACGATTGATCGCCTTGGAGAGATTGCGATTCCCAAAGTGGGAACCGTGCCGCTGGCTGGTGTTCGCTACAGCGATCTTCGTACGCACCTGCGAGCGGCGATCGGTCGCGTATTCAAGGGATTCGAACTCTCAGTAAGCCTCGGCCAGCTGAAGACCATTCAGATCTATGTGGCCGGCTTTGCCCGGTCTCCCGGCAGCTACACCATCCCTAGTCTATCGGGAGGGATCAACGCTCTGTTCGCCGCCGGTGGCCCTGCCCCGGCTGGCGATCTTCGTCGCCTTGTGCTGCGCCGCGAGGGACAGGACCTGCACACCTTCGATCTGTATCGACTGCTGATCGAAGGCGACATGACTGATGTTCGACTGATGCCCAATGACGTGCTTTACATTCCACCGCAGCGCGGCGAGGTGGCCATCGCCGGCGCCGTAAACGCGCCGGCGGTATTCCAGTTCAGCGAGACGGACACCCTGGGTGACCTGATTCGTTTCGCCGGGGGTCTGGGAACGACCGCCGATACGCACCGGATCACGATCGAAAGCATCAACGCTGATGGAGATCGCCTGGTGGAATCATTGGAATTGAATGAGTCCAGCGCCAGGCGGCAGCTCCGGCCCGGTGATCTGGCCGTAGTGACTCCGGTCAATATGCGGATTGATGATGCGGTCACGCTTCGTGGCCATGTCGCCAACCCGTTCCGCCACCCCTTTTCACCAGGCATGCGGATTTCAGACCTGATTCCGTCTCGCGAAGCGCTGATATCGCCCCGCTATTGGCTGGAGCGCAACCGTGAATCTCAGTGGATCTCGGGCGCGAAGCGTGAGCCCGGTGGTTCGTTTTCGGACAACCTGCCGGACGTCAATTGGGAGTACGCCGCATTGGAAAGGCTCAATGCCGACACCCTGACCAGCGAGCTGATCGCGGTGAGGCTCGACAAGGCAGTACTCGAGCGCGATCCAGCATTTGACCTGGTGCTTCAGCCCGGCGACGTGCTGACGGTTTACGCATTGGATGATTTTCGTGTGCGCCGTACTCAGCGCCCAAGATTCGTGCGTATCGAGGGCGAGGTCGGTCGGTCGGGAGTTTACTCACTGACACCCGGTGATGGGCTTGAAGAGCTGATTCGCCTCGCTGGCGGCACAACTGATATGGCCTACCTGTTTGGCCTGGAACTTCGCCGAGAGTCCGTGCGGGCACGACAGGCAGCCCGGATCAACGAATCGATCGATCAACTCGAGCGGGAGTATCAGCGTCACCTGATCGAGCGTTCCCGCAACGTGCTTAGCGGCGACCTGTCGCTGGCCATTCCGCCCGAATCCGACGCCATCGCTCACCTTATCGCCCGGCTGCGTGAAGCGAAGCCGACGGGGCGCATGGTACTTGAACTGGAGCCCGGGATTGCTGTGGCCAGCGAACTGCCGACGCTGGGCCTTACGGACGGGGATACCGTCTATGTTCCCGCCCGGCCCGAAACCATCGAGGTGGTCGGTGCTGTGATCCGTGAAGGGTCGTTTCTCTACTCCGAGGGTCGAGGCTACAAGGGCTACATCGAGCACGCAGGGCCTATCCCCAGCGCCAATCTGCGCCAGATTTACGTTCTCCGGCCCGACGGGACCTTTGTCAAAGCCTCCCGCAAGCTCGCGCTGGCACCTGGCGACGCCATCGTAATTCCCGAGAAGGTCGATCGGGCCACCTGGGTACGCCGTCTCAAGGACTGGACCCAGGTGCTGTATCAGTTTGGTCTCGGCGCCGCGGGTCTCAAGATCCTGGAGGGTCTCTAATCATGTCTCCCCCCGCACTGACGCATTCGCAGCCCGCGGAAAATGCACCGGAACTCAGCGTTATGCCGCTGCTGCTGGTGTTAGCAAGGCGCCTGCCACTGTTGGCTGGCCTGCCGCTGGCGGCCGCTATTGTCGCGGTCATCTACTGCAAATTGGTCGACCCGGTTTACACCGCAACCGCACGGATCCTGCCGCCGCAATACAACGAAAACACGGTTTCGGGCATGCAGAACCAGCTCGGCGGCGAAAGCCAGCTCGGCAACAGCGCGCTGACATTGAAAAATCCCACGGACCTGTTTGTAGGCGTTCTTAAGAGTCGCACGATCATGGACGCGGTAATTGATAACCAGTCGCTCGCCGAGCATTACGGGATGGCCAAGTCGCATGACCTGCGCCAGAAACTTGGGGGCTCCACCACGATTCGCGCCGGCAAAGACGGCATCGTTTCGATCAGCGTTGAGGACCTGGATCCGGAACGAGCGGCTGAGATTGCGAACGCGTACGTCCGCCAGTTTTACGCCTTTTCGGCGGAGCTTGCGCAACAGCAGGCCCAACGCCGCAGCGACTTTTACGACAACGCTCTGACGCGCGCCCGGGCCAGGCTGGACCAGGCCGATATGGCTTTGTCATCCGTGGAAAAGCAGACCGGGTTTACCAGGCTCAATGGGCAGGATCAGGCGATTGTGCAGGCAGCCGCAGAGATTCAGGCACAAATCGCCGCACGGGAAATCCAGCTACGAACCATGGCCAGCTACACGACCGAAGCCAATCCGGATGTGCAGCTTTACAAGCGCGAACTCAGTCACCTGCGAGAAGAGCTTGAGTCGATGAAGGGTGGCCTCGGTTCCACCGAGGGTCGGGCGCTGATCGAGCTGGGCGGAGCACCAGACGCGCTGCAGCTACACGGCCAACGCCAGCGGGAAGTTGAATACTGGGAGTCCATCGTCCTTGTAGTCGGCCGGTTCGGCGAGCTCGGCAAGATTGACGTCACGCGGGATATGTCATTGTTCCAGGTCTTGGACTGGGCCATTGCGCCGGAAGACAAATCGAAGCCGCGTACCTCCGTGGCTGCCATCCTGACGTTGCTTGGAACCGGCTCCGGCTGCCTCTTCTGGGTACTCGCCAGTGCCTACGTTATGGAGCGGCGGCGCCAAAGCGAGCGGTTTGAGGACCAATGGCAGGAGCTCCTCGCCACACTCCTGTTCTTCAATAACCGGCGGCAGGTGTCCAGTTGATGAACACGACCCGTCAATCGGTGCGGCGCAACGTCAGCGCACTCTACGTGCTTCAACTCACCGGCTACGTGTTACCGCTGCTAACGGTGCCCTACCTGATGCAGACACTCGGCGCGGACGGGTTCGGTGCTTTAGCGAAGGCCGCCGGCCTGATCATGCTCGGAGTGATTGCGGTAGATGCAGGCGTCAACACCGTCACCATCACGCAGCTGGCGCGTGAAGGTACAAAGCAGGATCTTGCCACCGAACTTTACTGGGCCAATCAGGCCCTTCGTATCGCGCGCATTGTCGGGGTCAGTCTGGTTTTGCTGGGGCTTTACGCATTACTCGACGAAGGATGGTTTCGCTGGGACCTCGTCGCCGCCAGTTCGCTGATGCTGATCGGCGGCTGGCTTTTTCCCACCTGGCTGTTTCAGGGGCTGGAAGTGATGACGCTGACTACGATTTGCAGCATCACGGGGCGTCTAATCAGCGTGCTGCTGATCTTCGTGCTGATCCGCTCTCCAGACGATGTGCTGTTGGCGGCAGTGCTGCAAGGTAGCGCGACCCTGCTATCCGGCCTGTTTGCCCAGGTTGCGCTGCACCGAAAGCTCCGGATCGGCCCTCCGCCAAGCGCAAGGCGTTGGCTGGCCCGCATTCGAAGGCTGCGTCGCAGTATCAACTATCTGAGCACGTCGGAATGGCTGACCGCTGCCGCGGGTAACGTCAGCGTAGTCGCGCTTGGCTTCTTTTGCGCTGATGCGGTGGTTGGCGTCTTTGCAGCTCTCGAAAAGATTGCCCGCGCACTGATAGGTTTGGCGCAGCCCTTTTTACGCGCGCTGCTGCCGGTGCAGATCAGACGCTTTGCTGGTGACTCAAATCAGGCCGCCCGCTGGGCGCGCACCTGGGTGCTGCGCCTGACGCTGGCGGGCGTCGTTTCCGGCGGGTGCCTCGCCGCAGTCGGTTTTCCCTTATTGCAGTGGGCCCTGGGCGCTCCCCAAGCACTGGAGCCAAGCTGGCTCATCGGCGTCGGTCTGTGGGTTGCTCTGGCAATCAGCGCGGGGGCGGCTGGCCAACTTCACTGCCTCGCCAGCGGCGCCAAAACCGCTTACGCCAACATTCTGGGTTTGTCCGCCATATTCCAGCTAGCAAGCGTCGTGCTCGGCGCTGCGATGCTCGGCATTGATGGCGTTCTGTTCGCACTTTGGTTCAGCGAAGTCCTTCGCTGCATCAGCTTTTTTTGTCATTCAAACATCCGCGTGAAAAGGAGTTCGTCATGCGCATCCTAAATGTTTCTTCTCTCTACCCACCCAACGTTGTTGGCGGCGCCGAAATGGGGCTGAAAACCATCTCTGAAGCGATGGTCGACCTGGGTCACCAGCTACATGTCGCCACTCTTCAGCCGCCGAAAGGAATCGGTAAGCCGGTCGGCGATCCAAGCGGAAAGGTTGAGGTACACGGTTTTCCTTTAGCCAATATCTACTGGCCCTTCGATCAGAATTTGCGACCGAGCCCTGCCCGCGTCCTCTGGCACAGCCTCGATACGGAGAACCGAATGATGGCCGCCAACGTGGCCAAGCTTGTTCAACGCCTGCAGCCAGACGTCGTGCTAACGCGAAACCTCCAGGGCTTTTCGACCGCGGTAATTCCCGCGGTGGCTCGCCTTGGAGTTCCCGTGATTCACGTGCTGCACGACTTCAGCCTGGTCTGTCCGCGCACAACCATGTTTAAGAACGGCAAGGAGTGTGGAATGCGCAGCGAACGCTGCAACGGTTGCCGTCTCCTGACCCCTCGCCGCTGGCGGCATACCGAAGCGCTGAGTGGCGTCATTGGAGTCAGCCGGGCGGTGCTGGATGTGCACCTGGATCATGGCTTATTCCGCAACTTGCCGGCAAAGGTCATCCACAACGCTTTGCGACCGGAGATCAAGATCGCGGATCGCGCCGAAGTCCGAAAGGACGGTCCGCTAAAGCTCGGATTTTTGGGACGCGTGGAACAACCCAAAGGCATCGAGACGCTACTGAAAGCTTGCCATAACCTGCATCGTACGGGGCGAGCCTTTGAACTCATGGTCGCTGGCCGGGGCCAGGAAGACTATCTTCGTTATCTGAAGGCACGGTTCCCTGAGGTGCCGGTCACCTATGAGGGTTTTGTTGAGTCCGCCAGCTTCCTGAAGGCCTTGGACGTGCTCGTATTCCCTACCGAATGCCAGGAGGCATTGGGTAACGGTGTATTCGAGGCGTTTTCTCAGGGCACGCTCGTCATAGGCTCTGACCGTGGCGGCATCCCAGAGTCCATCGATCATGGCACCAATGGAATCGTATTTCCCGCTGGCGATGTCGACGCGCTTACGTCGCGACTTCACCAGATATTTGACAACCTCCAGCTGCGTCGAGCGCTTGCACAGAACGCCCTCGTCAAATCACGTCAGTATCTAGCGCCGAATCGGGCGAGAAGCTACGTCGAGTTTGTCGAAACCGTCACAGACCGTGCCACTGCGGCAATCGCCTGATGCTGCTCATTGGCTGGCCAGTTGAGGTACGCACGAGGGAGGGGCTGATCTTGCTGGCGGCCGGCTCCTTCCTGCTCCTTAACGTCACGGCTGGCCCTGTTCGCTGGATACTATCCCAGGCGGGCCTATCACCGCTGATTTATGCCCCCAACCTGCTGATGCTGGCGTGTGTGGCATGGCACACGGCGGCCGAACCCCATACCCGGGGCTTCTCAGCGCTCACACTCATCGCGTGGCTGGCCCCGGTGCATGCCATGGTCATCGGTCTGCTGTTCCTTTCGCCGGTGCAGTTAGCGATGGGAGTCTATGTCTTGCTTCCGTTCTGGTTCGGCCTCAGCTGTGGCCCGGTACTACTTCGCCGCTGGCGCAACATTTCGCCGTTCATCGGGTGGTTTTGGCTGATTGCAGCTGGCGGTGTATTGGCAAATGTCGTGGTGACCTTTCCCTGGGAAGGGTTTGGTTACTCCGTCGGAAACCTTGAGGTCGACGGATCACGCCAGTGGTACGCGGGTGGGGGCAATAAACGCCTGGCGGGCTTTTCCCGGGCGTCATTCGACGCCGCAGTTCAGATCCAACTCCTGGCCCTGCTGATGGTGCTGGCATGCCGGAGCTTTACGCTGAGGGTATTGATCTGGGGGCTTTCTCTTGCCGCGATTTACCCCACGAATAGCAAAGGCATCATGTTGGTGGCACTGATCATGACCCCGATCGTCCTGCTACAGCATCGACTGCCCCAGTCACCGTTGCGCGTACTGCCGGCCCTGTTCGGCGTGCTTGCACTGGCGCTGCCGCTTTCCACTCTGCTGTTCACGTTTGACTCCCAGTTCAACGATCCAAAGCTCGCCAGCGCTACCTTTTCCTTTTTTGACCGGCTCAATCGCATGTGGCCAGAGGCATGGGAGCTTCTACACGGAGACGGCAACCTGCTGCTCGGCCGAGGGATAGGTGGTATCGGCACCGGCCAGACCTACTTCGAGTCCTCCCGCTTCAATGCGGGAGACAACCTTTTTATGTATTGGATGGTGGTCTACGGCCTCTCCGCCATTCCCGGCTTTGCCTTGATTCTGGCGCGGACGCTGCGCCTTCGGCCTCTGGAATCCCCAGAACAATTTCGTGTTTATGCCTTGGTCATGGCCACACTCATTTACGGGAGCATGACCAACATTGTGGAGAACGCTGTGTTCGCATTGGTGTGCGGCATGGTGGTTCGTTATCTGTGTTCGCGGCCACCCCGCCGCCCTCGAATGGAACCTGCTCATGTCTGCTGAACCCTTACTTTGGATCAACGCCCGATTTCTTGGGCGCCCAGTTACCGGCGTCGAGCGGGTCGCGCGGGAAATACTGGAGGTGATCGCCCACGACTATGTCGATCATGAGGGGCTCCTTCACATTGACGGCCGTCGCTGGCGACCCCGCCTCATCGCGCCCAGATCTGTGCGGTGTGATTCACCTTGGCCTAACCTTCCGCTGGTGCGGATTGGCCCGGGCAATGGCCACATGTGGGAGCAGACGACGCTGGCCCTTTGCACCGCTGGCGACTGGCTGCTCAATCTCTGCAACACCGGTCCCGTGTTTAAGCGGCGACAGATCAGTTTTCTGCACGACGCCCAGCCGTTTGCGATACCGGAAAATTTCTCCTTCGCATTTCGGGCATGGTATCGATGGCTATATCGTCTCCAAAGCCGCAATGCCTATCGCATCGCGGTGAACAGTCGGTTTACCGCCGGAGAGCTTGCTCGCCATATTGGGCTTGATCCTGGGAAAACGGTGCTGTGTCCGCTGGGTGTTGATCATGCCGAGGGCATCCTGGACGAGCTCAGCGAAGAACGGCACGCGTCGCTTCCCGAGGGACCCTTCCTGCTGGTGGTTTCGAGTTCCAGCCCGAACAAGAACATCGGTGGCGTCATGGCCGCACTGGCGGAACTTGGCGAAAAAGCACCACCTTGCGTGATGGTAGGTCAACTCGATCAGCGACATTTTGCATCGGTCTCGCTCAATCCCGAGCTGATCCATCATCTGGGTTACGTTTCCGACGCGGTCTTAAAAAAGCTCTATCGTCACGCCAGCGGTCTGGTATTCCCTTCCTACTACGAAGGGTTTGGCCTGCCACCTCTGGAGGCGATGGCCCACGGCTGCCCTGTGATAGTGAGCAACTGTTCGGCCATGCCCGAGGTGTGTGGCGACGCGGCCATCTACTGTGATCCCTCGCGACCGGCGTCGATCGCCAACGCCATCGCCGGGCTGCTTCAGGAGGAGAGACCCGAGCGACGCCGCACAGCCGTGCAACAGCACGCACGGAGATACAGCTGGTCCCACGCTGCGTCCAACCTCATCAATACGTTACCCTAGTTTGCATTTGTATCATTTTTAAAGTTCATTATTTTCATTATAATGAGCTCAAAGGAAACGAGGGATGAAATAATGAAAATTGCAGTGGTTCACGACTGGTGTGTCGTTTACGGGGGTGCGGAGCGCGTCCTGGAACAGATTCTGGATACCTACCCGGAAGCGGATCTGTTTAGCCTTATCGACAAAGTACCGGAAGACCAGCGTGGATTTCTGCGTGGCAAAACCCCCAAAACCAGCTTTCTTCAACAGATCCCGGGGGTTCGCCGCATGTATCGGAAGCTGTTACCTCTGATGCCGCTGGCCATTGAGCAGTTTGATCTATCGGATTACGACCTGGTCATCTCGAGCAGCTACTGCGTAGCCAAAGGCGTGCTCACCGGGCCCAATCAGCTCCACGTGAGCTACTGCCATTCCCCCATGCGGTATGCCTGGGACCACTATCACGAGTATCTGAACGAGCTGAATCTCAAGAGAGGTCCGCTTTCCTGGTTTGTGCGCTGGCAGCTTCATCGCATTCGCAACTGGGACGTACGCTCGGCCAATACGGTGGATCGATTCATCGCCAATTCTCGGTTCGTGCAGGCCAGAATTGAGAAGTTCTATCGACGTGACTCAGATCTGGTGTTTCCGCCGGTGGATACCGATCTGTTCCAACCCGCTGACGAACGCTCAGGCTTTTATGTAGCGGCCGGGCGTTTTGTACCCTTCAAGCGCCTCGACCTGGCGGTACGCGCCTTCAAAGACCTGCCCGACAAGCAGCTAATTATGATCGGCGGCGGACCGGAGATGGAGAAGCTGAAATCACTTGCAGGACCCAACGTCACCTTCCTCGGATTCCAACCGCCGGCGGTAATGCGCGACTACCTGTCCCGGGCGAAAGGTTTCATTTTCCCCTCGGAGGAAGACTTCGGCATCGTGCCGGTGGAAGCTCAGTCCTGCGGCACTCCCGTTATCGCCTTCGGTTCCGGTGGCGCACTGGAGACCGTTGTGCCTCTATCGCCCGGGGCAGATGGGCGCGGCCACGCTCCGACCGGCGTGTTCTTCAACGAGCAAACCCCAGCATCCTTGCGGGAAGCTATCAAACAGTTCGAAACGCACGCTTTACAGTTTGATCCATATTCGATCGCAGCCCACGCGTCCAGCTTTTCTCCGAGGGCATTCCGCGAGAACCTTAAACGGATCGTGGACGAAGCCTTGGCAACGCGCCGCTATCAGCCAGGGACTCCCCGTCCGCTGCTAGCAGCCGCCTGATAGGGAAGTCAGGGTCCAGTAATCTACCGGAGTTCTTTTACGGGCCTCCTGGGCTTAAGGTGAGCGAGGTGACGGTGTGCTGCTCGATCATGGCGTCCGAAAACCATAGATAAGCTGGCTCGCCCTGACGAAAAGCCGGGATCTGGTTGTCGAGAAGCGGATGGCGCGTTCGTCCAACCACCCCGCCGGGCAGGACGGCCAGCACCTTATTAGGATCAGCTAGGTCCGCCACCATGCGAAGGGAAACGGACCACTGGGGGTCAAAACCCGGCTCGGAGAAATCAAACAGCGCGCGATTGAGCGTTTCACCGGATCCCGGCTGTGGATACGCCTGATTGCCCGTCAACCTGCCCAGCAGCCCGTCAAGTCGCAGTGGACCGGTTCGGCGCATGGACCTCACGTCACCCCAGCGCCAGGTATCGGCTCCCGGGCCATAGGCCTCGGTCAGCTCGGCAAGCGCGTCCTGCCCCGCCAACCGAAACAGGTCATCGCGGGTTTCGCGCTGCGGGGTGGTCACGTCGTCGAACCATGAGCCCCAGGCCTCATCACCTTCCAGCACCATGGCATGCAGCCGCTGTTGCCAGAGATACCAGTTGCTCAACACGCCCTCTGTCGCATCACCCAGATCGTCGCTGAACACCCTTCGAGCAAAGTGGCGGTAGGTCGCCTGAAATACGGTTGGCGCTGCGCTGTCGAGCCCGTCACGGTAATCCCACCCGCTCAGGATTGCTCCCAGCGACGCCGTCATATCGTCTTCTGCCAGCGCCGCCGCCATGATCGGCGCCACGCTTTGAGCAAAAACGTTTTTGTTGTCGTGCTGCAGCTCGTAATGATCTTTAGCGCTGAGCACGCCGGTACCGCTTAACAGCTCCTGCAGGCGCTCATAGCGCCAGCTTGGGGAGGCGTAGGTAGTGAAGGGATAGGGAAAACCGGTCGGTTGGACATATTGATTGGCACTGCCGGCCCAGCCTTGGTCGGGATCCACAACGCTAGGCATCTCGGTCGCGGGAATCAGGCCCGCCCACGTCTCCTGTCCGTCCGCCAGCGAAGGGACTGATCCGTCACCGCGAAGGCGTATCGGAGCAGCACCGGTGGACACTCGCGCCGTGTGTCCATCCACATCACCCACAACCATGCTGAAACCGAACATCCGATGCTGGCTCCATGCCTCAACGGCTTCGTCCACACTTTGGGCTTGTGATGCTGCCTTCAGGCCAAGATCAGCCTGCGGATACTCCGCGACTGCCCAGCGAGCGGTGATCACCCTGTCGCTGAACGGCGTCCAGTCATGGTCAGAAATCACGGGTCCACGCCTGGTGAACCGCACGGTTACCACCTGGTCATCACCGCCTTTCACTTTGATCGTTTCCTGGATTTCGCGAAACGGCAGAGACTGGCCGCCTTCCAGGTACCGCGATGAATCACTCGGGTCGAGCGTTTCTACATACAGATCAACCACGTCCGCGTAGCCGTTGGTGACCCCCCAGGCCAGGCGCTCATTGCGGCCCGCGCTGATGCCTGGGACACCCGCACTCACCCCTACCGCCCGCCAGTCTGGCGTGATCAACCCCACGGGATGCCAAAAACCCGGCAGGTTACGTACGTCCACGTGCGGATCGTTGGCGACAACGGCGGCTCTGCCAGGCGAACGCGCACCACTCATGGCCCAGGCGTTGGAACCTCCGATACCGGCAAACCGTCGAAATGGCTTCAGCGTTTCCATAGGCACGAACCGCAAACCGAGCGTTTCATACCGCGCTGAGGATGCGCCGCTGAGTTGTTGCTCATCTGGGTTGATCATCAGCGGCGCAATCTCCGCGGCGCGATCCGGGCCCACGGCTTCGACCAGGCTCTGGGTGGCGATCTCCGCGTAGAAGTTGGCTCCGTTTTCCCAGGCAAAAAACAGCATCACCGTCAGAAGATCTAATTCGGACCACGGTTCAGCCGGCGCTCCGACTAACCGCAGCTCCCAGGGGTGGTCCGCCGCGTGCAGGTTGATATAGGCGTTCAGCCCGGCCACAAAATCGGACAACGTTTGCTGATTTTCCTCGTTCAGGACGGGCCAATGATCTTGGGCGATCCGACGAAAGCCGAATAAGCGGCTGTCGGTGTCGGTGATCAAGGTCGCTTCGCCGAATAGCTCCGAGAGCCGCCCAAGGGCGGCGCGCCTGGCCATTTTCCTGGGCACGGATCACGTCACGAAAGGAGTTGGCGCGTATGTAGGGAACGCCGTTGCCGTCTCGGACCACGGTGACCGGCGCGTCCAGCGCCGGCAAGGTCATCTCCCCAGAAGCCTGGTAACGGTTCGCGTAGCCTGCGAACCAATAGATTCCCACCGCAGCAAGCAGCACCAACACGATCAAACCGCCAACAATCCGACTCAGCCACCGGTACAAGTGCTCCACCCCTTCAACGTTTTTGTTGATCATCACAATACATCATCAAAAATCACAATTTTCCAACGACGCCCGCAATGGCTGAGTCCATGCTTTGCCGCAATGATCTGTCTGGAGCGGCATATGAACTTTCGTTCGGCAAGCAGCAACCTCTTTTTCGGCCTGGTTCTTATCGTTCTGGCATCTCAGGTACGGGCAGAACCCACCAAGAAACCCAGCGTCCTTTTTATCCTATCCGCCCATTCGGAAGGTTACTGGCTGCCAGAGGTTGTCACGCCCTATAAGATCCTGACCGACGCCGGCTTCTCGGTGGATTTTGCAACGCCGGGAGGCAACCAGGGTATCGGGGCGGGCGGCGACATGATGTCCGAGGAAGAGCGACTTACCCGCGTTTCTATTGCCGATCGGCTGACCAAGCCGCTCAGTCTTAAGGTCATCCAACCGCAGGATTACCAGGCTCTCTACGTGCCCGGGGGTGCCGGACCGATGTTCGACCTCTACGACCATCCAGAAGTGAATCGCATCACGGCAGCGTTGTTTGAGGAAGGCAAGCCGGTCGCCGCTGACTGTCACGGCCCAGCCGCCTTTGCCGGCGTGCGCCTGAGCAACGGCGTACTGATGGTGCGGGGGAAGAAACTCACGGCTAAATCCAACGCAGAAGAGGGCGAATGGGCCCGGAAAAACTATCCCTTTCTGCTCGAAGACAAGTTCAACGAGCTTTCCGCGCACTTCAGCGCAGCCGAGCCGTACCAGCCCTGGGTGGTTCGGGACGGCAATCTACTGACGGGTCAGAATCCGGCATCCGCCGCTCCGCTGGCCCGGGTGCTGGTCGACATGCTGTCGACAACCAACCGGGCGTGGTCGCCCAAAACTCAACGCTAACCGGGAGTTACCATGAAGACGATTACCTGCATTGTCCTAGCCTTCTACCTCATCGCACCTGCCTACGCGGACACTGATCGCGAACAGATCAAAGCCGCCATGGAGTGTTTCTATCAATGGGATTTGCACGGAGGCAAAGAACACTCCTCGCAATGTATTTCCGACTCGGTGCTCTATCACCGGATCGACCAGGACGGCCAACACTCTTACGGCACGCCGCCGCTCGACAACGACACCGGCAAAGGCGCTGACGCCGTCATTCATAATCTGCTGGATATTGATATCTACAACGATATGGCCGTGGTGACCTCGCTGCATCGATACCAGCCGGAGGCGCCGGAGAACACCTACGTAAAAAACATTGTGCTCTATCGGTTGGCTGACGGTTGGCGGATTACCAACGTCGCGTGGGGTCGGGTGACCAACCGGCAGTAGTTGCTCCAACCCGGCTCGAGCCTGGGCCGCCAGGCTCGAGCTATCTCACTCCATTCTCTTGCTACGCGTTCGCATGATGTCGCTATGAGAGCTGGCAACATGTGTGCTGGCCACCAATCCAGCGCGCGCACTGAAAAACTCGAAGCGATGGACCACACCGGGGAGTCGCTCACTATTCATGGCTGCGTCGAACCGCAGCAGATCGCCGTCGGCGTCAACGGCATGGCAGTAAAGGTCATCGCCATCGAGCCGATAGCGCAGCTGATAGCGCCAGAGCGGGCTGGCGCACTGATTCAGCGCCGTCAGCTCCTGGCTTGAGCGAAATACACGCAGCGACTGATCAAGCCACAGCTGCTGACGCGCATTGCCGAGCGTAAACGCCCAGCGGGAATCCAGCGGCAATGGCTCATCGCCGCCGTCAAGCGCCAGCCGATAGGCGCGCCACCGGCCCTGTTCGAAGTGGCTTAGCGAGAGCGTCTGTTCATCATGCCAACTCACCGCATAGGCAGGCAGCGGAAGGCTGATGTTGTGCGTGTAGACCCGCTCGGCCAGCGAGTAAACCAGCACGCCGGTGCTGGTGTTGGCCAGCAATCGGGTGTCATCAAACGACCAGGCCAGATCGTAGAAACGCCGTCCCGCGTCCGGCATCTCGATCGCCGTCAGGCTGCCGTCGTCCAAATGTTTAAGCCAGATCTGACTCTCACCCGACCGCTTGGAAATGAATGCTAACAGGTCGCCGCGGTGCGAGAGCGCGGGGAGGTAATCCATGACGGCAGAACTCACCGTTGGATCGGCCATACCTCGCAGCCGGATATCGCGGTTGTAAAGATAGGAGGTGAAGAGATACTCACCGCTGGCCTCGCCCGGAACACCGATCCGCCTTGGGCTCCGGATGCGCCGACTGTCGGACACGAGAACCTGCTCTGGCCCGCCGTCCAGCGACGATTCCAGCAGCTGGTAAGAGGGGTGTCGAGAAGGATGAACCATAAATCCTTCGCGGTGGCTCCAGATTGCACTGTCCAGGCCGTACGAAAAGCGTCGGCGCAAGGTAAAGCTATCGCTGGCTGGGTCTATGACATACACCGAGGTCTTGCCGGGCGCATGGTCACTGAGAAGCAGAAGCGCACCGCTTTCCGGGTGGACGTCAACAAAGTGATTGCCGTAGCCGGAAACCATGGGCTGTGAGAGGCGCTTTTTGCTTTGCTGGTCTAGCGCAAGGCTGTAGACAGCATAAGGCGCATCTGGCGTCGGCCGCTCCAGGAAATACAGCGTGGTGTCGTCCGGCGAGAGCGACAGCTCCGAATAGCTTCCGGGCAAACACTGATAAATCACCTCCGCAGCGCGCGCGGAGAACTGATCACGCGCAATCCGATGAATCTCGCAGCGGTCACCGGACATAAATTGGTATACGAGAAAATCACCGCTGTGCGACCAGGTCGGAAAATTGGCGTGGCCCGCCAGCGCGCTGATCGGCTGCGGCGTCGCGTTATCCCCAGAGAGCAGGAAGATCACATCCCACGTCCCGTCACTTGCAGTGTAGGCCAGCCTCCTGCCGTCGCTGGCGAGATGAGCGTTGAACTGGCTGTCGCTGAGCCGGGATAAGGGCGCGAGCTCACGGACCAATGGTTTTGGTGACGTCGACCTGGATCCGGAGAAGACCATCCACAGCGCCAATCCGAGGACGGTCCCGCCTAGAGCGAACTGGCGCCACAACCTCATGAGTCCACCACTTCGAGCGAGGGTTGCAGGCTGCTCAACGCCTACTACCTCAGCAATCAAGCGATAGCCAAGTTTAGGGATGGTAGCGATGTACCGCCGCGCCTTGCTGTCGTCCCTCAGGGCCTTGCGCAGCAGCACGATGGCACGGTTGATCGAGTTATCCGACACAATCTGTCCATGCCATACCGCGCTGAGCAGTTCGTCTCGCCCAATGCTGCGGCCGGCGTTTTCGCAGAGGTAAGCCAGCAAGGCCGCCGGCTTGGGCTCAAGCAACACCTCGCGCCCAGCGCCGAAAAGCCGATTGCTATTCGCGTCGAAGTGAAAATCGCCAACTTTCCAGCGGTTGAACTGTGGGCGCTCAGGTTCGGGCATGGTGCGTGGCAGATACAGTCGGTTTCGAGATAGAAAAAAGCATAGCAAACCCCACCGAGAGGCCCGAAGATTGATCTTTTTCGCCGCCATTGCAATCGCAGGGGGATGTTATACCGTAACGCCCGCTGCCTTGGTGGTCCCCGTCCGGACACCCCGGGTCGGTTAACCTGTGCCGAAATACCAGGCTTGCGCGGCTCAATTCAGCAGTCTCGGAAAGTAACCAGACCCACACGCTTGCCAATCAGATTTAAGGAAACAAAAAATGAGCACAATTCGCATCGGTGTCATCACCGCGTCTGACCGCGCGACGGCGGGTGTTTACGAAGACATCTCGGGTAAGTCCGTGGTGGAAACCTTGCGTGAATACCTGATCACCGAGTTTGAGCCGGTGTACCGCGTGATTGCCGACGAACAGCCGCTGATCGAAGCAACCATGAGCGAGATGGCCGACAAGGAAGGGTGCTGTCTGGTTGTCACAACCGGTGGCACCGGCCCTGCACCACGTGACGTCACGCCGGAGGCCACCGAAGCGGTCTGCGAAAAAATGCTGCCTGGCTTCGGCGAGCTGATGCGCTCGACGTCCTTGCAATACGTGCCGACCGCAATCCTTTCGCGTCAGACGGCCGGCATTCGCGGGAGCACGTTGATCCTCAATCTACCGGGTCGTCCGAAGGCGATTCGCGAATGTCTGGACGCAGTCTTTCCTGCGGTACCCTACTGCATTGATCTCATTGAAGGTCCGCGTCTTGAAACTGACGAGAGTGTTATCAAAGCCTTCAGGCCTCGCTCCTGACCGCACGGCCCGACGCCCCACGGAAGACAGAACATCATGGTCCATGAAGGCGTGACCCGCTGGGAACTGGAGCAGCTGACCGTCCAGGGTCATCCACGTGATCTAGGGGAGCAGCAGGGCGAACATTTTCGCGAGCGGATCCAGCAGTTTATTGCGGTGCGATTCGCTGCGGTATCAGAATACGCCGCTGAACTGGGCCGAGACGACATCACGCCGCTGCGCGAGATCGGGCGGACTTCTCAGGCGATTTTCGCTGATTGGGACCCGGAGGCGTCTACTGAGCACGAGGGCATCGCGCGCGGCGCGCAGGTGGATTCGCTGGACCTGTTTATTGCAACTAACATCACCGACATGCGGGACGTCCTGCTATTGCCTCGCGGCGAGGCGAGCCCGCCTGAACTTGAGGGATGCACCGCCGTGCTCCTGCCGGGGCGGTTGACCCAAAGCGGCAAGGGACTCGCCGGCCAAACCTGGGACCTGAACCCCACAGACGTTGACTACGTGGTTGGCGTGCACCGAAAGCCCGTCAAAGGACCGGAAACCTGGAGCCTGACCTGCACCGGATGCCTGACGTTGATCGGGATGAACAGCGAAGGGCTGGCGCTGGGAACCACCAATATCAAGATGCATGGTTCCAAGCCCGGAGTGGGGTACCTCAACGTCCTGCACCGCGCGATTCGGAGCCCCGGCGTCGAAGAGGCCTCCCGGATCATCCTTGATGCCCCGCGCTCCGGCGCCCATACCTTCTGGCTGGCTGACCCCAAGCAGCAAGTTGAGTGGGAGGCCGGCCCGGACGCTGCGGTAGCCCGAACAGCCGACGACCAAGCGGTGACGCGAACCAATCATTGCCTAGCCCCAGAGTTTATTGAGCGGCAGGGTGAACCCACCAGCGAGACCAGCGCAAAGCGACTTGCCAAGGCCACCGCCGTTGTAGAGGCCGGCAATATTAACCCCACCGCACTACGAACGTTGTTTTCGGACCGCAGCGAAGGCATCAACAGCATCAACCGATACCATGAAGACGGCACGGATACCGCAACCAACGGGGTCTTTATCGCCAGCCCGTCTGACCGCCGACTGTGGGCCTGCCGCGGTCCAGCGGACCGAGGGGAATGGATTGAACATGCCTGGTAGGCCCCGAATCAGATTTCTCCCTTCAGCTCGAGTCACCGTAGTCCCGGAGTGTGGATTCGCTCTCTGGTAGCGTGTGCTGGGCCCCAAATCCAGGATCCAAAATCTTTCACGTCAACCGATCGCCTCTCCCTGCGTTGTTAATCATCAGGTAGGCCGTCGATCCGGGTAATTCCAGGTCGTACCTTACCGTTTGTTGTCGTTTGGACGTCGCTCAGGGACAAGGGACCGATCCTCCATGCTCGAATTACTCCGGCGAAAAGCACAATTCTTGGTGGCGTTGCTAGCGGCCGGTGGCTGCAGTTGCGCCAGTGCAGCCCTTACGGTAGGTGAGGATAACCGCATTACCCTACCCGGCGGGGAGGAGTGCGTGGTTAACCCTGAGTTCACGCCCAGCGGCGAATGGATGCTCTACATGCAGTTCATCGGTGCGCTGTCGCCGGTGAGCCAGGAGCCGATGGTCGATATGTTCATCGTAGAGCACGACCCTGCAACGGGTGAGTTCCTGGCCGAGCCGCAGCTGGTCGGCCAGAGCACCGCCGGCGCGCGCCCGTATCTGACCGAAGATGAAGACGGCCGGATTGTGATGGCCGGTATCGACATCAGCAACGGCAATGAAACGATGACGCTCTACACGGCTGACCCCGAGGTTTCGCCGCTGGAGTTTCAGAAGCTCGGCCTCGAGCTCGAGGAGACTGAGGGCGAGTGCCTGCGGTCGGTATTCCCCTACACCACCGGCACCGAATCTCACCTTTGGTGGCTCCAGGGCGACTCCTGCCGGCCGGGTGATGCCCGCTACGTAGAGCTTCGCCATGCCGTGGTGGAAAATGACCAGGTGATCGCGCAGGGATTGGTGGAAAGGCAGGCGTGGTCGCCACAGTGCACCGGCAACTGTTCCGTTGGATTCCTCCCCATGGATCTCACGTACGCACGCTGGGTGCTCAACGTGCCCAGCCCCATTTTGCTCTTTGGCACCGCCCCCAATCCGCTCAACTTCGGGACGCCGGGCAATCAAACGCGAGACATCACGCTGAATGAATATCGGCCCGACTTAGACCTAGTGACGGCGGTCGACGCCGGCGACGCAATCGTGAAGGTGGCGCCGTTCGGCTACAGCGAGACGGAGATGGTGGCGGGCATTGATGACCAGAGCAGCCTGGGCTTTTGGCAGAGAACCTCGCCGACAGGACCTTACGAGCTGCTACAGACCTTTCCGATCGATTTCAGCCAATCGAGTTTTGATGAGCCGCTGCCCGGTCAGCCCGTCAGCGAGGTAGCATCCCAGGAGGTGTTTAGCCTGCTGCTGGACGATTCGCTCGTAAACTTTGCCGCCTTTCAGCTGTGTGAAAGCGCGTTGCGCTGCTTTCAATCCGGGTTAGGTGAGATTTGGATCGCGAGTCTTTCTGAGCAATATCCACAGCTTGAGCCCATCAGCGACAACTCGGTGAACGATAAAACCCGCAACGAGCCCGAACCGGTGGTGTCACCGGATCAGCAGACAGCCTGGGTGTACTACTCAGCGTGGCCGGAAAACGGACTGCCGACTAACTCATGCAACGAGTTGCGCCGGACCAAGCTGTCCGTTGCGCCAGCAGCGCTGTTTCGGGACGGGTTTGAGCTTTGAGAAAAGGACAGACCCGGAGCGGGCCTGTCCTTTGCGACCCTACGGCCGGCTGAGAGTGAAGGTGTAGCTGCCGCTGCCGGAGTAGGAGTAGATCCGCCAGTAGTAGTAGCCCGACGCGCCGTTGTAGCTGATCGACTCGTTCGAGCTGCTCGACTGAGACACGGCTACGCGGCTCCAGCGGCCGGTCCAGCGGTACAGCGCCAGATCAAAGTCGGCGTTGCCGGGGCCGGTGAGCGTGCCCTGATGCAGACCCGCAGCCGACTGGTAGTAGGTGCCGTTCGGATGCACATCCCGATCGCCGCGACCCGACAGAAAACCCGTGTAGGTTTCGCCGCCCGGCGGTGTCGTATCCGGATCCAACCACTGATCAACGCGATCAAAATACGCCGCGAGCGCCCCGTCGACGGTCGCGTTGCGGCTGTCACAGGCCGCTGAGGGGTTCGGACCACAGCCCCCGGAAAGCTGACCCACCACCTGGCCGGAGGCGTTGAGAACCGGGGAACCGCTAGAGCCGCCCTCGGTAGCGCCAATCGCGTCCGTCGAGTAGATCCAGTTGCCGCGCGGCCAGGAGCCGCAGGTGCCGATCGACGTGCTTACATCGTGTCGGCTATAGGCTTGCGGGGCGCCTTTGGGATGACTGATCCGAAACAGATCACGGCCGTTGGAGTTAGCCACTGGGCTCGCCGTCCAGCCAAGAAAGGTACTGCCGGAAGGTGCCGCCTGGTTGAGCTCCAGGAGCGTGTAGTCGCTGGTGGATCGGCTGCTGAGCACCGTAGCGCCGCTGGTGCGCGGCACCGCGCCGTTCGGGTTATAGCAGGCCCCGCCACAGCTCGCGCCAAACCGCCAGAATGCCTCCATGCTGGATGCTTCAGCCGAGGTGCTCAGACAGTGGTTTGCGGTCAGAAACAGCGGCACCTGGGTCGAGCTGTCCGTGTCGTTCAGCAAACCGCCACTGCAGATAAAGGTGCTGCCGCCGCTGACGAACTGGATATGCGCAACGCCGTCTTTGGTGCTTTCCATCTGCGACCAGTCGCTGTTGTTGTAGCAACCGCCGTTTTCCACGCAAGACTCGTTGAAGCTGCAAAAGGCCTTTTCGCCAGTTGGGTTCAGCGCGCCAGCGACCTGAAAGCGGGGGCCAATGTGAGCAACCTGGGCGATCTGAAAGTTTGCTGACTCGCCCTTGACGTCCGCCGGCAGCCAGAGCTGCAGAAACGCCTCGTCACCGGTGATGGTTTCGGTCCAGAACTCGCCGTTTTTGTTCGCCCCGTCGAGCGCGTAGGGGCCAAAGACTTCGCCAGCGAGGTTATAGAGCGAAAGGCTCGCGCCCTCAGGCAACGAAAAATCGGTGAAATGCAATTTCAGAGCCGTTGCGCCGGGCGACATCACCCCGCCCTGCCAGGCGATGGTGCCATTCTCCGGCTTCAGCAGCTGACCAAAATCTGCGGTGCCTTTGCGTTGAAAATCCAGTAGGTCGACCCGCACGCCAAGCGGCCGGACTTTGCCGGATTCCAATGCCCGCGGCGCCGCCCTCAACTCATCTTCACAGCCAACCACACATTCGGCTTCACCGATGTCGACGCGATCAGCGTGGGTGAGGCTGATTTGGCCAAGTTTTTCGGTTGCCAGCGTTTGGTGGCGTTGAAGCAGCTGACTTAGGTGCGCCGCTTTCGCGTCTATGGCGGCTTGGGAGACCGGGGTGGTCAGCGAGGGTTCGGTGAAGGTTTCAGGGTATTGCGCAAAGGCTGCGCTGCTGGCGACAAGCGCCGCCGTCAATAAAGCTGGTTTCATAAAGACTCCCGTCAGGCGTTGGGGGCCTAACCCGTAGCGGGCTAGACCCGGGATTACTCGTCCCTGAGTCTGAAGTCCTGGGCCTTTGGTCAAGAAATATTGACATCTTTGACCGTTCAGCGACCTCAACTATACGGCTTTTTTCCCCCCAAACAGCAAAATTCGTCACAGAAATCGTGAAGGTTTTGTGATTTACGGGAATTTGTCCATTCGTGCTGATTCGAGACTGGTTTTCCAGGTCCTAGTGAGGACCATCCGATAAGCATTAAGCCAAGTTTCAAATGTGGCGCCACGGGTCTGCGAACAAAGTTGGCCGGATGTCCGCGCGGGTTTCGATTTAGTCATAGGAACGGAGAATTCTATGGCGAAGCTCGACAGGCACCGTAAGGCAGCGGCGCTCGTATTGATCATGATGGGCAGCATTGCGGGCGCGCAAACGGGGCCTTTCGAAATTGTCCCGTCGCAAACCAGTCAGGTTCTGGAGGCAAAGCCCGAGGACTCGACCGATACGCGACAGGAACGTGGCCCTGATGAGGGAAGCTGGGCGGCGTCACTGAACGCGTTATCCGGGCCAAGTACGGCTGGGCTCCAGAGCCCTTACGCGATAGTGACCCATCAAACACACATCGGGCCGTCGCGGATCTGCGGTCAGGGCACCGGAGCATCCGCGTTCGCCTATGCGATTTTTTCTGAGCGTACGACCGGAAGTTCGGCCGCCTCTACCACCTTTTCCGTCACGTTCGATGTGGCGGAACCCACCCGGGTTGCTGCACTGATTCGTTCTCGAAGCATCAGCGACGCCATCGGGTCATCGCCCGGCTCCGGACGGCTGGCCGGGCCGTCTGGGACGCTGCTGCAGATCACCGGGGTGGAAGACTTTCAAACCGGCGAATTTACGCTTGTGCCTGGGCGCTACACCTTTGGCTCTGGAATATCCGGAGGAGCGGTCTGCGTCGCCAACAGCTGTAACGTTCGCAATACGGGGAACTGGCAGGCCTCTCTCCGCGTGCTGCCGCCGGACGGCACTCCAGGTTCCAGTGAAGCCGTGCCTCGATTGCCCGACGACATCAGCGACAGCAACGACGAGGGTGAGGCCTTCGTTAACGAACTCGGGGGACTGCGCCTGGAATCACAGAGTCAGACCTGGGAATTCCTGAACCTGGCCAGCGACAGCTGGATCTCATTGCTGCATCCAGGGCAAAGCCGATTGTCCACCATAGGAGATGCGTTGATTACCGCCGTCACGCTGCCTCAGAGTGGATTCACCGGCGCGGCAAGTGTGGCGGTGGGAGACGTTGTGATCCGGGCCAATCCTGGGGAGACGATCACGTTCGCGGACCTCACTGCCGAGCTGGGCGCCAATGCCCTGTCGGACAACGGAGCGATCGGTGTGATGGCTTTTGACCTCACGCTATCTCCAGACCGAAGCTGCGGGGACGCCGCGGAACTGTCGCTGCAGTTGTCTTTCAGTCGGGGAACCAGCGACGCGGCCGCGGCGCTGATTTATGGAAATCTATGGTTTTTCCGCGATGGATTCGAGTGACGGACTATCAGGGCCGCCGTGGCTCGAGTGTGCCGTGCGGGTCAGACTGTCCTGACCCGCGTCGCGGAGCACTCACTCCCGTCACTCAAAGCCGTCGGCAAACAGATCGTCACAGCGGATGTCGGCGCTAAAAAGCTCTTTGACACCCTGCGTGTTCTGATCTGCCAGGTACACAACGCGCATGCCGTCCAGCGTCTGTTGAAAGTCGTCGTTAAAGCTTGCGCCAACGGCAGCACCGTCAGGCAGAGGCGAGTTGATCCGCCGAACCGGACCAGGCACATTCAGGCTTACGGCGAACAGCTCACGCTGGCCGTCGATCAGGAAGTCGCCTGAGAAAACCAGCTGCTGATTGTCGGGAGTGATTTCGAAGGTTCGGATATCCCCGCCCGGAACGCCTTGGCCGGTGATCGGTCGATCGTTACTGCCGTCAATTGACACGGCACGGACAACCCGAAAACCCGGGCCTACGCCACCGGTGGATACGGCTGCGTAGGCGATCTGTTGGCTGTCGGGCGACACGACAAATTCATCGGTTGTGCCGATGGTGTTGGGGTCTCCGCTGAGCTGGATCAGGGGGCCGCCGGCAATTGGGACGGTGAATATGCGCTGGGCGCCATCAATGAATGCTTCATAAACCACTCGATCGCCGCTGAGCACAAACTCCCTCACGCTGTCCGGCGAGTTGGATTCAGTCAGGTTGACGGGCGTGCCCCCGACGATCGGGACGCTGTAAAGGTTCTGCTGTATCGGCTCCAAATAGACGACCTGTCCCGAGTCGGCGCTGATGACGGGGTCCCGCGCCGAATTGGTGATTTCGGGCCCGCTAATTTTGACCGCGGTACCACCGGCGATGGGTACGGCAAACAGTTCAAGCAGGTTACTCTCCTGGTCGGCGCGATAGACAACCGTTGCTCCGTCGGGCGAGATGAGAACGTCGGAGGATACGCTGCCTCGATCGTCCGGGTTTTCGTTGAGCTGGACTCGATCCCCTGTCGTAAGATCGGCGCTAAAAAGATTCGTTCGAAACGATGTGCCGTCAACCCGAAACACCACGTAACGGCTGTCGCTTGAAATCTCAAAGCGTCGGTCGACGTCAGCGCTGGCATCCGCCGGATCGCTCAGCTTAGTGACGTTCCCGCCGTCAATATCAACACGGTACAGCTCGATCTTCTGATCAACCTCCTGATCGGCGGCGTAAGCCACTGTCGTCCCATCAGGGCTGATGGCAAACGCTCGTATATCCCCTCCTTCAACCATGGAAGGATTCAGTCTGGTGAGGGGGCCGCCGCCGGTAGCGGTACTGACGCTGAATATTTCGTCCTGATCTAGCGTTTCGAAGTCTCCCACGATAACCACTCGACTCGTTGGGATGGCGAGCTTAGGTAGCCCGTTGAGGAATCGTCCCGGGATCCGGTCAATGTCGAAAAGAGTAGGCGGCGCGCTACCGTCTTGCGGCACCGTCAGCGCATCGAACTCCTCGTCGAGAACTACATCACTCAGGAACAGCACCCGCTCCGTACCGTCCAGCGCAACCTGAAAACCGGGGACTTCCTGATCGGGCCCGAGCGGCGCGTTCAGCCGAACGTTTTGGCACTGAAGCGGCACCGCCGTCTCGCCGGCAAGAGCTGCCGAGTAGGGAACGAAAAGGGCGGATAGAGCGAGGAAAAGCCGGGGTCGAATGAAAGTCACTGAGGTCACCATTGTTGTCTCTCTTTCCTGTAGCGCAGTCCGGCACAGAAAGGGATCAAGGAAATGGCGAGAAGAATTAGCTTAGGGTTTGGGCCTTACCAGTCGATTATGAGGCGCCCGAGTTGTCGGCGAAGCTGCAATGTGCTGCTTCGCCGACTGACTAGAAAGTACTACTCGAACCCGTTGGCGAACACGCCGTCCACGTTTTCGATTAGCTGAGGCAACGTGTAATCAAACAAGATGCCGCCAAGCAGTTCGTCTCCGATATAGCCTTCAACGGCAAGGTCGACCCGGTCGCCGCCGAGGTTGCTGGCGCTGGGATTGAGCGTCAGCGTGACGATTTCGATCTGCCCTGCATCGAGCGTGATGCTTCGATCGCTGAGTTCGTAGGTCCAGTTGCTCGGGATGTTCAGCGGCTTGACCACCAGATCGACGGTCTCGGTGGTACTGCGATCGTGGCCCAGCCGGAAATCGTATGCCACCGGATCGAGCTCAGGCTCAGGCATCAGCCCTTTCCCGGCAAACTTGTTGGTGGTCGCGCCAAAGCGGCTCACCAGACGATTGCCTTCTGCCAGAACTTCGTCTCGGGTCTGGCGAATCACGCCATAAAAGCTCACCGTTCGAAAGTTGGTCTCTTCCAGAACGCTGATGGCGTCGGCCAGCCGCTGATCGATATCCGCCTGAGGCCAGCCGGAATCCAGGAGGTAGTCCAAGTCGCTTTGCTCAAAGCCGACCGTCTTCAGGCTGGCTAGATAGGCCTCCTGTTCATCGGGCGTCGTCAGCTCGTCGGGGATTCCAGCAGCCTGGACCTCAATGAGGTAGTTGTCGATCGCCGCGGCCAGCTCGAGCAGCTTTTGCCCTTCCAGCAGCGATAGCTGGCGGAAGTAGAAGTATTGAGTGTCCACCCACTGCTGGTCATCAGCCTGAGCGGCCCATGAGAGCTTCTGGCGGGTCTCACCGTTGGCCGTGATCAACCCGCTGATTTCCGCGCCAATTGCGGAGAGCTCAGTCATCGCGGCGGCCAGCCCGGAGGTGATTTCTCCACCGGCACTGAAGGTCGGCGGCGTCACCGTCGGGGGAAGCGATCGGGTGGTATAGAGCGTCGAGGTGGCCAGACCCTTATTGAAGGTGAGGTTGGTATCCAGGCAGCGCTTGACCTTGCGAGACTCCCGGTCGACGTTGCGAAAGTGCTTGCGGACGCCGCCGAGCCCAAGCTTGGTCGGAATCAGGCTGGTCGGTTTGAAGTCGTTACAAGAACGCGGGTTCTTGTTTTTCTGGAGTCTGAAGGAGCTGCCGCCCTTGCTGGTTCCGCTGCTAAAGGAAACCAGCGCCTCCACGCATTGATGACCGGTCATGGTTGGCAGGAAGAATCCCAGCGCGTCCCACGTCTCGCCGGGATCCAGGCTGCGATTGACGGTGTCCACCGGCGTGAAAGGCACGCCGATATGCAGCCCGCTGACGCCATACTGCACTTCTACGTCGATGGGCGTGGACCGCGTGTTGCGCATGGGCACCGTAAAGTCCACCGGGAATCCGGTGACGAAGGGCGGTCTCTCCAAAACCAGATCCACCCGTGCGTAGGGCGTGCCGTTAGGATCTACCAGTCCACCGGTATCGCCGGGACCTTGCCAGAAACTCAATCCCCCAGACCCCGCGACCTGATCATCGTCCGTGAGATTGGTTGCGCTGATCGAGGCAAAACCGGTTTCCGCGGAGGTCATGATCGCGATGGTCTGGCCGTTCGCATCGGTGAGTGCCAGGGGTTGCTGAATCGTCCCCAGGGTGGACTGAACCTCCACCATCTTGCCGGCCAGCGGGTTGCCCGCGAGATCCCTCAGGGTCACCGTAACATCCGCTTCGCTGATGCCGTCAGCGATTACAAAGCGTGGCTCTGCGCTGATCTGGGACCGATTGGTAACCTCTCCACTGAGCGATGCCAGCCAGGGACGGTATAGCACCCCGGCAGTCACGCTATCGCCGAGGCCGGCGTTGGTGTCGCCGGCGCCACAGGCGCTGTCGCCATCGTCTGAATCGGCGGGCCCGCCCGCGTCACCCCAGAAGTTGCCTACCGCGTCGATGCAGGAGTTTCGGGGAAAGTTGTTCCTGATAGCGCCGAACAGGTTATTGACGATCGCGTTGCCTCGCAGAGAAGCACTACTTTCGCAGCAGCTGAAGATTCCCAGGCCAAGGTTGTTCGACAGGCTGGAATCGCGCAAATAGAGGTCTCCGCCGAACTGGTAAAAACCGCTGGACTGGCTGAACTCGATCGAGCTGTTCGATATGGTCAGCGTACCGTCGTCGTTTTGACGGATCATGCCGGTGGTATCGGGAGAGCTGTCGGTCTCGCCGCCCCAGCTGATGTGCACATGCTCCAGAACACTGTCGGTATTACCGGCGAATAGGAGCTGCCCCCAGTAGTCGCTGGAATCATCAATCCGGGTGATCGTAATGGGCTTGGCTTCCGTGCCTCGCGCCAGCAGCGTCGCGTCGGTGTTCGAGCCAATGACAATGGTTTTCTCCGGCCGAACCAGCAGCGTCACGCCGGGATCCAGCGTCCAGCGTACGGCGTCGGGCGTCAGCCCGGTAGTGCGGACGTAGATACCCTCGGTCAGTTCGTACGGAATACCGTGGTCCTGCCAGGTGGCATGCTGAAAAATGCCGCTGTTGATGCCGCTGCCCACCTCAATGCGCTGCACCCCGTTGTTGTTGAACGAGTTGCTGCCGCCAAGCCCTCCCAAGGCACCTGCGTCAGCCAGGATCGGGGCGTTGGCAGAATCGTTGATGGTGACGTTGGTGACGCTCGGAGGCGTGACGTCGTTCTCGTTGTGCTGCAGATAAAAGCCGTAGGACCCGCTACGATTGATTGTCACGTGATCGACCATCGGCATTGCAAACGGGCTGCCGAAATTGTCCTCAAATTCCAGCGCGGCTGTTTCTTCGCTGGCGTCATTGCCGCCGCCGTCGTTGAGGATCACGTGGCGCATGATGGAATTGGGCAGCAGGTCGATAGCCAGCAGGATCTGATCCCAATTGATGTCCGGATCCAGCGCGCTGAACACGATCGGCTGGCTGGCGGTTCCCTCAGCAATCAGTCCGCTGCCAGTCGCCACAAACAGTCCGGCGGTGGCATTACACATCGTGATCTGCGTGCCGGGCTCGATGGTCAGCGTGCCGCCATTGCGCATCGTCACCCGCTGGTTGAAGAAGACTTCACCGGAAATCGTAATGTCGTCTTCAAGCAGGCCCGCTAACGTTGGGTTGCTGCAGTCGAAAACGCCCGCCCCTGCTGGTGCCGCCAGCGCAATCGCTGCAACTGCCAGTATTCCCTGGGCAAGCCCCGTGGATGTCCACTTCCTTGTCATAAGCCGTCTCCGATTCACAATTCACGTCCGTTTTTGCGCAAGAAATACGCACCGATACTTTTGAAACGAATTGGTGGCTCAAAACACGACATGGTATTGCCAGCGACCCCAGGAAACAGGCTGAGGGGCGTGCTTAAGTCGTTTTGACGACATGGATCGCGGATGGGCTAGGCGAAATCTGACGTCCGGCCTATGATCCTCCGGCAGTTTTTCCGCCAAAATGGGCAAATTCCCAATACCCCCGCTTTAGAAAGGAGCAGCTATGCAGTGCCACGAGGTTGACTATGAAATCTATGGCGACGATATGCAGATCGTCGAAGTTGAGCTGGACCCCGGCGAAACCGTGATTGCCGAGGCCGGCGCCATGAACTACATGGAGGACGGCGTCAGCTTCGAGACCAAGATGGGCGATGGCTCAAAGCCTTCGGGTGGCGTGCTGGACTCGATCATGAATGCGGGTAAACGCGTCTTGACCGGCGAATCGATCTTTATGACCCATTTCAGCAACTCGGGCGCCGGCAAAAAACGCGTGGCGTTCGCTGCGCCCTACCCGGGAAAAATCATTCCGATAGAGATGGCGGATATGGGTCAGGAACTAATCTGCCAGAAGGATGCGTTTCTTTGCGCCGCTTACGGTACAAGCGTGGACATCGCGTTTAACAAGCGGCTCGGCGCCGGCTTTTTCGGCGGTGAGGGGTTTATCCTCCAGCGGCTCCGCGGCGACGGCAAAGCCTTTATCCACGTGGGTGGGACGGTCATCAAGCGCGAGCTCCACGGCGAGACCCTGCGCGTCGACACCGGCTGCCTGGCGGCCTTCACGCCCGGCATCGACTACGACATCGAGCGGGCGGGAAACCTGAAGTCGATGGTGTTCGGCGGTGAGGGACTGTTTCTCGCCACGCTTCGGGGCACTGGTACCGTCTACCTTCAGAGCCTGCCGTTCTCCCGGCTCGCCAATCGTGTTATGCGCGCCGCATCATTTGGCGGCGGTTCAAAAGGCGAGGGTTCTATTCTCGGGGGCCTTGGAGATCTATTCGGAGATCGGTAAAAAGCCTTCCAGAAATACCCTCGACACAAAAATGAACGCTCGGCGCCCGCTAACAGTCGGTGCCGAGGCCCCACTCGCGCATGCCGCCGGCACCTAAGTGTGCAAAGTAGCGTCAACGATATGGGCAGGTGATCGTTGATGGAAGTATGAGAAAGCGGGCATTTTTTACTTTTGTTGCCGGACTCATAGCCGGCAGCACGGCTTTCACGGTTCTGGCTGGCACACAATCGTGCGCTTTCGACGGCGTTGCCGCCGAGGTCGAGGCGCTTCTTGCGCGCTATCCAGCGATCCCCGGCGCCGGCCTGCAGCTTGGCTACGCTGATGAGATCGTTTTTGAGCGCTATTGGGGGAGCTACGGGGCCGATACGGTTGTACCGATTGCCTCGGCGACAAAGCTGCTGTCGGCCACCGCGCTGATGACCGTCGTGGATGACGGACTCATCGACTTGGACGCCAGCGTCGATCGCTATCTGCCTCAGTTTGACGGCGCGAAGGGAACCATGACGGTTCGTCAGATGTTCTCCCACACGGCGGGCATGCCAAGCAACGCAGAGCTCCTCAACAGCAGGGTGCTGAACGCGCGCAATGGCTTGACGCTCGAAGAGGCGGTTGATCTGCTAGCCTGCTGCGAGCCACTTCTTTATTCCCCAGGCGAGGGTTTTGCCTACGGCGGCGCTTCCATGCACATCGCGGGTCGGGTGGCCGAGGTTGTCACCGGTCAGGATTGGTTTGATCTGTTTCTTAAGCGTTTGGGTGAGCCGCTGGATCTGCAAACCACCGATTACAACGGCCTTGGCGTAACCCGCAACTACCGCATCGCCGGCGGCGCACAGGCCAACCTTCGCGACTATGGGCGTGTCACTCAGCTGCTTCTGGCGGAGGGGCGTTTCGGTGACCGACGGGTTCTCTCACAGGCCGCCGTGCGCATGATGCGGGCCGACAACGTCGGGGACCTGCCGATCCTCTACGCGCCGCCGCAGGTGCCACAGCCGGTTCGCTACGGGATCGGCGGATGGTTAAACGAGGACGATGGCACCATAGCCGGACTCACCAGCCCAGGTGCCTTTGGCTTCACCCCGTGGATCGAAGATGACCTCGGCTACTACGGCGTGCTGATGGTCGAGGATTCGAATACCCAAGTAGCTCCCTTTGCCTCATCAATCCGCGAAGAGGCGCGTGGGGTGTTTGCCAATGCCTGGTGCGGCGAACAGCCCCGTGCCGTCACCGAAGAACCTGGGCTCTGGTTCGATCGCACTCGCCCGGGCCACGGTCTGGATCTCCAGCGCTACGGCGACGGATACGGCGGAATTTTCTATACGTACGACGCAACAGGTGCACCCGAGTGGTATTGGCTCGACCTCGCTCTGACGGATCAACGGCTGCCGGGCTCAGTACTGCGGTTCGAAAACCAAGGCGATCAAGAGATGCTCAATGCGGTCGCGAACACTGTTGGCACCGTCGATCTGGATTTCGGCGAGACCAGTCGCTGCGGGACGGGCAGTGCCAGCTTCGACTGGTCGGTAAACAATGAGTCGGGAACCTGGTGCATCGAGCCCCTGCTCACGACGGAAAGCCTGCCACGTACCAATTCAAACGGCACCTGGTGGAACGGTTCTGCCGACTCAGGGTGGGGATTGAGCGTCTACGCGGACGCCGAGCAGTCCGTCCGCATCATCTACTACTATGACGAGAACGGCGTTCCCGTCTGGGCCTTCGGCCAGGAGCCGGCTGACGCCGACCGTTTTGAGGTCCTCGCGATGACGGGTTATTGCCGGGATTGTCCGATCGCCGAGGTGCTCGGTGAGCCTATCGGTTTCTACCAGGGCGTCGTGCCCGGCCCGATACGCGAAGGAGAAACGGGCGGGCCCGCGGCTGAGCTTGAGTTGACTAACTGGGCACGCCCTTCTTTTGTGCCACGCATTCTGTCGAATCCTGCCTGGTGAGGAAATTTCAGGTACGTCGACAGATCAAAAACGCTTCCTTATCAGTTCGGCGCCGGCTGGGTCAGTAGCTCCGCATACCGTTCCACCAGAAAATCGGTAAACGCCACCGCACCCTGGTATCGGTTGAGGTGGGTGGTATCGCTGAACATATCGTTCGAGACGGGCTCGATCACCTGGAAGTCTCGAACCGGGAGGCCTGTCTCGGCTTCAATCTGCTTAATCGCCTCCGCTTGGCGTACAAGCGCTTCGGGCGGATTCTTAATCCAGTCGGTATTTTTCGGCAGCATGATGATCTCGACGTGGTCAGAGATAGCTTTGAAGTTTTCCACGATACGCACGAACGCCGACACCAGCTCAGCATCGAAATGCAGCTCCTCAATATCCGCACTCTGGACGCGATCGAGCCGGTCGACCGCCATACGGTAGTCCGTTGTGATGAGATCGTAGTACTCGTCGAAAAACTCCAGCGTTTCTGCCGGCCGCTCGGCCTTAATCGTGCCGCCTCCCTGCCACGGGTAGTACCAGTCCGATCCATCGAAATCCGGATACTCCTCGCCAAATCTCTCGCCAAGCACTCTGAGAACCTCCCTTAACCTCTCTTCGGCGGCTTCGTCACGTTCGAATGCAACTCCATCATCCGAGCGCGGGGCACGAAAGGGTTCGCCCCAGAGAAACGTGGTAATCATCTCCGCAGAGATACCGTCTCGCAAATAGCGAATCAGCGACATGCGAATGCCGGAGCCGGGATCGTCGAGCGTGAAATCGGCCAGCTCAGCGGGACTTGCCAGAAGCGCAACGTAAGACTCCTCCAGCGGCCTTTGGAGATTACGACGGGAGACGGTGGTCTGGAACGGATTGAACTCGATCATGACCAGCTTGAGCCGCCGGTCATTCGCCTCAAAATCCTCCCGGATTCGTCGTGACAGGTAGTCCTGAAATAAGGGGTTAAGTCCGCCAAAACCGAAGTTGAAGGATTTGACCGAGCCTCCATTTTCCGCAATGGCAAGGTCGAATTCTCGCGGAGAAAATCCGGCGTCGGTCATTGAAGAGCCAAACATCATGACGAGCTCCTGCGGCTCGCTGACAATCCTGGGTATCGCATTTCGAGCTTCTATAACCCGCCCCAGAAGGCTGCTTGAGCCCGCGCCCAGCGCCATAACGAGACCCTGGACCAGCGCCAGCGCGATCCCCATCCCAAGCAAGACGGTCAGAAAGATGCGGACGAAGATCCCCCGCTGCGCTTTCGCGTCAGAACTGGAAGTAGATGAATTCACTGCTCGGTTCTCCAGTCATGAGGCAAAGCCCCTGGAAAAAGATCAATACGGGCCAAAACAACCATTTCCGGTTTTCAAACGCCTCGCCCTTGCGGATCACAAACCAATCCTGAAGGTGCATCCAAAGGACGGCGACAACCGTTGCGATAAAAACGCGCCCGGCTACCGCCCCCTGCTCAGGCAGCGCAGCGAGAGTGTGCAGGTTCAAGAAAATACTCCAAGCGTCATCGATAGAATGCGCGCGAAACAGCACCCAGCCGATGAGCACCAGGTAAAAGGTCAGCGCCCACTTTAAGAGGACGACAACTCGGGAGGTTGAGTTAGCAAAGCCGCTAAACGCCTGCATGCTGCCGAAGTAGTGGGTGGCAACAATAATGAAGCCGTGGAAGAAGCCCCACGCTACGAAGGTCCATGCAGCGCCATGCCAGAGACCGCCCAGAAGCATGGTGATCATCACGTTGCGAACTCGCTGATATTTGCCGCCCAGCGAGATGTAGAGGTAGTCACGAAGCCAGGTTGACAGTGAAATATGCCAGCGACGCCAGAAGTCGACGGGCGACACCGCAAAGTACGGCAGGTTAAAGTTGGGTGGGATCTTGAAGCCAATCATTAACGCAATCCCAATCGCCATATCGGTGTAGCCGGCAAAGTCGCCGTAAATCTGTCCGGCAAAAGCCAACGTTCCTGTCCAAGCCTCGATCAGGCTCACGGGCCCATCCGCCTCAAACAACACCGCCGCCGGAATGGCCAGCAGATCCGCAATCGTCTTCTTAATGAGGCCTGACGTGACCAGCAGCATGCCGTGCCTGGCACCGATCCAGGTGGGAACGGGCAGCGTGTGAAACTGCGGCAGGATCTGGCGCGCGCGGAGAATGGGGCCGGCAACAAGCTGCGGAAAAAACGCCAGCGCGGTGGTGAAATGAACCAATCCACGACGCGGTTCCATGTCGCCCCGGTAGACGTCGATCGTGTAAGAAAGACTTTGGAAGGTGTAGAACGAGATTCCGACCGGCAACACCCACGAGAGGGTCGGCACCGTCGCCTCCATCCCAAAGACCAGCAGGAAATCGGCGACCGACTCCAGTGCAAAGTCAGCGTACTTGAAGAGCCCCAGAATACCGAGATTGACCACGACCGACGCAGTCACTAGGAGCTTTTTGCGCCGCTGATCACTCGCCGCAGCAATGGCCAACGCGAGGTAGTAGTCGATAATCGAGCTGCCAACCAGGAGCGGGATGAACTTGTAGTTCCAGGCCCCGTAAAAAACGAAACTCGCGACAAGAATGAAGTACAAGCGAGGCCGCTTTTGCACGAGCAACAGCCCGTAGATCAGCAGAAATACAACAAAGAAAACGAAAAAAATCGGGGTGTTGAAGAGCATTAGTGCGGCGGTTGTCCTGAGATTGTTGTTTGACGCCGTGGCCCGGTTTTCGGTTTGGGCTTGGGAGAGCGAGTAAACCGGATTTGCCAGCCAGACGGCCAGTGCCAATAGCTTGCTCGGACCGCGCCTGGTTGGGACGAAAGCCAAAGCATGAGAACCCCGCCACAACTAGGCTTCCTAGACAAACCAGCTGGTCTCGCCCACCCGCTCTTCGCGTCATACGCCCAATGACAGCGGATATTCACACGCCAGCACGACTGGTTTGTGCGGTTTTTCGCTCGGTGTCATTGAGGTAGTTAATGACACGAGAGTTTGCGTCTCCGGCTAGGAACTGCGTGCGCTCTTGCTCGCGTTGACAGCGGACCGGAATCGGGAGGCCAAGGGATTGCACCTATGGATAGAAAACAACTCCAGCGCCGCCTGGCGCTCGCCATTTCTATCGGCCTTGGGGCCGGCAACGGCGCGGGCGCCCAAGAGGCCATAGAGCTTCGATTTCTCGATGGCTCGAACGGCTTCTCCCTCAACGGTGTGGAGATCAATAGTGGATTGGGTGGCGGCGTAAGTGGTGCCGGTGACTTCAACGGAGACGGTTTGAACGACCTGTTAGCCGGGGCCGAAAATCTGGCGCGAGGTAGTACGTCTCTGGCCGGCGGCGCATACCTGGTGTTTGGTTCAGCAGCGAGATCTCAAGCGAGCATTGGTATGAATTCCCTAAACGGTATCAATGGGTTTGTGTTTGGTGGAGAGAACAGTCTTGACGGAACGGGCCGCTCGGTCGGTGGGGCTGGTGACGTCAATGGTGATGGCCTTGACGACCTTATCATCGGTGCTCGAGGCGCTGACCCGGGCGGAAACTCTGGCGCGGGAATCAGCTATGTGGTTTTTGGGCGGGAAACTGGCTTCCTAACAACCTTCCCGCTTTCTATTCTCAACGGTAACGTCGGATTTGCTATCACCGGCGAAGCGGAAGGTGATCTTTCAGGAATAGCGGTGAGCGGTGCTGGTGATGTTAACGGCGATGGGTTTGATGATGTGCTGGTAGGTGCCTCTGGCGCTGACCCAGTTGGAGGTATGGCTGCCGGCAGGAGCTATGTTGTATTCGGCAGCAATACCGGCTTTTCCGCGGAGCTGAACCTCACTTCACTCAATGGCACCAACGGCTTTGTCATAGACGGCATCTCTACGAACGACTTTTCAGGATCTGACGTCTGTAGTGCCGGGGACGTTAACGGGGACGGTTTCGACGATTTGCTGATCGGTGCGCCGTACGCCAGTCCCAACGGACGAATCAACGCGGGTGTCAGCTATCTGGTGTTTGGGTTTAACAACCTCGCCATCAGCCAAATCAGCCTGTCGGGACTGTCTGGAACGAACGGCTTTGCCATCCCGGGCATCTTATCCGGTGATAATTTGGGACGTGGAGTAAGCGGGGCTGGCGACGTCAACGGCGACGGTTTTGAGGACATTATCATCAGCGCCGACAATGCTGACGCGGGCAGAGACATTCTTCAGGGTGTGCAGGGCCGGTTTGCCGCCGGAATTACCTACGTAGTGTTCGGAAGTAATACGGGGTTCTCAGCCAGTCTGAATCTCGCCTCGCTTGATGGCACTAACGGCTTTGCCATCAACGGCGTCAATGTGGCCGATCGATCCGGCTCGTCAGTCAGCGGCGCCGGCGATGTTAATGGCGATGGTTTGGACGATTTGCTGATTGGTGCTCCGTTCGCTGATCCTCAGGGCAATTCACAGGTCGGCGTCACCTACGTCGTTTTCGGATCCCAAGATGGATTCCCCGCCAGCCTGGAACTCGGCTCGCTTAGTGGGCCTGAAGGGCTCGCCCTCAACGGTTTTTCCGGGTCTGTCTCTTCCGGCTCTTCAGTCAGCGGCGTCGGTGATGTCAATGGCGATGGCATTGATGATGTGCTGATCGGAGCTCCGCTTGCGGATCCAGGTGGACTCAACGAAGGCGCTGCGTTCGTCGTGTATGGCAATACCGCACCGATGCGGCGAGCCCAGGTCAGCCGACTATTCCCGCAGCTGGAAGATGAGTTAGAGCCACTAGGCAGCCCGCTGGATACGACGCTAAACACCGCTTACCTGGACATCGACCCGTTCGGCGGAGCGGCGATTATTGCTGATCAAAGTTCGAGCAGCCAAGGGAACTGGCAGTTCAGCGCTGACGGCGCCACGTGGACGGACGTGCCCCTGTTGCTCGGTGATGATCGCGCGTTGGTCCTGGCCGCCACGGACCAGCTGCGTTTCTCTCCGGCTCGCGACTATTCCGGCCAGCCCGGACCGCTAAGAGCTCGCCTTTGGGACGGCCGGTGGCGTGATCCGGGACTCAGCGTGGATATCACCAGCGCCATCGGCGCGCTCGGTGGCTTTGCGACCGACGAAAACCTGGTGGACGTCACGGTTGAGATCATCGACGTCAACGATCCGCCAAGTTTTGCCGCTCAGAACCCCCCGGCAATCAATGAAGATTCAGAAAACGCCACGATCCAAAATTGGGCATCGTTCAACCCCGGCCCGGCGAGCGAGGCCAATCAGTTTGCTTTGGCGTATCAGGTTGAAAATATTTCCAACCCAGGCTTGTTTTCTGTATTGCCCACCATCGGCGCTCTCGGCAATCTCGTTTATGTACCTGCTCCCAATACCAGCGGCAGCAGTTCCTTCGATGTCAGGGTGGTCGATTCGGGCGGCATGGCCAACGGTGGCGTCAACGTATCGGCGTTTCAGTCATTCAGCATCACGGTGAACCCGGTCAACGATCCGCCTCAACTCACGGCAGAAGATCCGCCGACGGTGCCTCCAAATTCCGGTCCTCAGTCTGTCGCAAACTGGGCCACGTTCGACCCCGGCGCCCCTGACGAGCTTCAGCAGCTGCCGAGCTTTGTCGTGCTCAGCGTCGAAAACGCCGATCTTTTTGCAATACCGCCGGCAATAGATGCTGCCGGCAACCTCACCTATACCCCAGCTGTTGGCGCGGAGGGTACGTCCGAATTCACTGCCCTGGTCCGCGACAACGGCGGCACCGAAAACGGCGGAAGGGACAGGTCGACGCCCCAGACGTTTACCGTACGGGTACTAACGGATGAGGTTTTCGCCAACAGCTTTGAGTCACGACCCTGAGGCGCCTTGGGTAAATTGGGTCAACTTTATTCGAAGCGGCTGAGCGTTCATCAGTAAGTTTACGTGGCCTTTTTGTGGCGTTAGGTCGGCCAGAGGGTTGTAGCCAAGGCCTCGACCCCGATGTGTGCGCCTCGCAAACTAAAAAGGGAACCTGAATCAGCCTGGGGTGATTCTGTTCAATATCTGCAGGGCGCGAACGGCGACACTCGGGCTTCCTCTGCAGCATGGCCAAATTTTGTGGTTAGATTTTATGCTTTTCTCGGCTCCGTCCTACTCCTCAGCAGCAGCAGCTACGCGCAATTGGTTTGGCAACAGCGCGCGCCGATGCAGGTTGGCCGCGGGGAACACGCCAACGCTTTGGTTAATGGCCGTATCTACGCCTTCAACGGCTTAACCTCCAGCGGTCGTGGCCCGGTCGAAATCGAGCGCTACGATCCCGTCATGGACCGGTGGACAGTCGTTTCCACGTTTCCGGATATCGACGACAACGGCCGGGGGCGCGACCATGTCACGGTTTCGCACGCCGTATGGCAAGCGGAAATCTGGTACACGGGCGGCAAGTTTGGCCCGGCCCGCGGCGTCAGCGGGTCCATCCGGGTGGATGTGTTCAACACAGACACCTTGAGTTGGCGACGGGGGCCCGACCTACCGGAACGAGCCTGGGGACATGGCACCGCTGTGGTCGGAAGCCAGCTTCATGTGATCAGCGGCGGCGTTGGCGGCGGCTCGGTCACGGATCAACACTTTGTGCTGGACCTGACCGATGAAGCAGCCGGATGGCAGGAAGCAGCACCGGTACCTTTTGCACAGGTCCACACCAGCGCCGTTGCGCTGGAGGGAAAGATCTACCTTATCGGTGGCGAGACGTCCCATTCCGGCCATCGCGGCATCAACGCCCGAGTTCAGGAATACAACCCGGCAACAGACCAGTGGCGTGACCGGGCGGAAATTCCGGTATCCCGATCCCACCACGAGTGGTCAACCTTTGCGTGGAACGGCCGAATCCTTTCGGCCGGAGGCATCGGCGGCACCAATCCGGTTAGGGCTCAGACCGAGATCTACCAATACTTCCCGCAGACGGATCGTTGGGAATTTGTCGGGCACATGGCCAAGGCTTTCGTGTCCACCGGCGCCAAGGTGATCGACGGATCGCTCTACACCTTTGGCGGCGGGCTCGGCGGGTTCTTTCCCGCCACCTCAGAAACCTGGGTCAGCCCACTAAACGTCGGGCCAGCCAGCACTCTGTTCGCTGACGGATTTGAAGACTAGCATCAGTTGGTAACCTCGAAACTGTCGGCAAAGATTCCCTCAGCACGGACAAAGCAGTCGGTCGGAGGAAAGTTCGGTCCCAGCCGACTCCAGGTTAGATCTCGGACCACATAGTCGACCACCGTATAGCGGTGCGTGTAGCCCACGTTGGACCGCTCGCTGGTCACGTAGGAGTAGGGCTGCGGGCGATAGGCACAACCCGGCGCAGACTCCAGGAAGCCTGGAACCGCACCGGAGTACTGGAGGCCCTCACCCCAAAAAATGGTGCTGGAGTCTTCGCGAGAAACACCGGTTTCAAACGAATACGCGCTCCCGGCCACCACCGGCCCAACGTTGATTTCTACCTCAGCGCCAACTCGGCTGGAGTGGGTAATCGAGTTTGAGGTGCCGTAGGCCGACTCGCCGCTTTCGGTGAGGTCCCAGGAGTCAATCCCGGTCGCACCGACAATGAGATTGCTCCAAATGCGTCCAAAACTGTCATTGACCGTGCCCCCAGGGAGCCCGTCGAAATTTGGACCGCATCCCGCGTCCGTCGGGGCACCGGTCCATGCCAAGTCGCCGCGCACCTGAACATTTCGGTAGACCGGCGTTACCGCGACGGTATCGACCACCCGCGCGAGGAAAAACCCGTCGTTGGCCACCGGGTCACAGACCGACTGCGGGTAGCTCGGCGGCTCCAGGTGAACATCGCCGAACACCTGGATCTCCGCAACCGCCAGACTCGCTGACCCCGGATGCTGGAGCCTAACGTACCGAGCTTCCAGGGGCTGAAAACCGGGTCCATCGCCGCGGGTTCTAATATTCCACCGGTCGACACCGTTTGAGGACCGAGGGTCAGGTGAATAGGTCCGAACGCCAGGTCCGCTGGGCAGACCGTCGCCGACAAACGCGGTAGCCGAAGCATACAGCTCGAACCCCACAAGCGCTTGAGCCTCACCCGCCGAGGGAAACACGCGAATGTTGGTAATGTCTCGGACCTCGCCGAGGTCTACTTCGACATACGGCTGCGATTCAGGGTCAGATTCGATGCTGGTATCGAACAGACCGTCGAACGCGAGTTCTGCGGTTGTCGCATTCGCCGGCGTGATGTTGGTTGTCGCTGGACGGAAGAGCGCGAGGCTGGACCAGTCCGCATGCAGCGGAGCCCACTGTGCCGGCGTACCCGCACCGGTCCCGGCCGCAATGACCGTATCCCAAGTTTCGAGGTCGCTGGCTTCAAAGCTTCTCAACTCGTCACCATTGCCGCTGCGGCGGATCAGTTCGCAAACCCGCAGGGAACTCTCCTGCGCGGCGGCGCCGTTTTGAATCACGTCGTAGGCGTAACAATCAAACGTATTGCTCTCCAGCACCAGCAAGCCCTCACCCGCCGTTTGCGACTGGGTTTGGGTCGCCGTTGACGTAATAGTGGTGCTGAAGATCTCCCCGTTCGCGACCTGGTCATTGCGTCCTGCGGTGGCCTTTACCGTGGTTTTCACACCAATCCCAAACACGTTGCCGCCGGCTGACACGCCCACGTAACCCGAAATATCACTGGCTGTAAACGTGTCGTACTGAGTCGCCTCGGTCGAACCGGCTGATTGGGTTTGTCCGATGGACGCATTGAAACCCGATCCGGGTGTTGTTTGCTGCAGACGGTCCCAGTAGGGCGGGAGATTGACCACCGTACGTATGAGCGGTTCACGAATCCTTGCGCAGCTGGATCCCAGGTCCCCAAGCACCGAGTCATTGTCCCAATCGGCTACCCTGACCTGATTGATCCGCAGGGGCCGATCGCCAAACACCTCCGGCAAATCGAAGCTCCCGACCTGCGAGAAGGTGCCAACATCGGGAAACTCATTCGGATCAGCGGGCCGCGTCATGGCGAACTTGAACACCCGCGGAATAAACTGGTTATTCGCCAGGCGGTCTCTTGCGGTGACGTACACATCGCCGATGGCGTCACCTTCGGCATCCCCCAGCGCCACATCCAGTGGAACAAAGCTCCGTCGCAGATCCAGTGTCGTCGCGACAACCTCAGGACTGGCGGGCCCCACGGCGTCAGGTCGACCCATAGCGTCGAAGCTGACCCGATACATCTCCACCTCCAGTTCGTTTGTTCCATTGAGCTGGCGCGCAACCACAAATTCATCGCCGGGACTCCGGTCCATCTCGCCGACTGCCACGGCGTAAAATTCGAAATTGGAGTCCCCGATAAAGTTGGTATTGGTGCCGGCTTCCAGCGTGAAGCTCGTAATCTCGTTCGTGGTTTCATCCCGCTGTGTCGTGAGGTACCGAACACGTTGGCGGATGCTCTCCCAGGACCCGTTCACGAAACGCTGCTCGTGAATCAGCAGCTCGCTGGCCGCGCTTCCGCCGAAATTGGCCAGATGAAACTTGACGTTCTCTGGGTCATTCGGCGTTTCCGCTGAACCAAAGGTCTGGTCGGCGAAGGTCATACTGGGCGTGGCCCCCTCCGCAGTCCCGGCTGCACGCAGAACCGTCGTCGCACCGTCATAATAAAGAATTACCTGATCACGCCCCTCAAGCAGGGCGTCGCCGGTCGCCATTCGCATGTAGCTGTTCTCCCCAAACGTCGTCCCTGACGGCAGAACCCAGGTCGCCAGAGCGGTATCGCTGGACTGCAGAATGTTGCCGTCCGCGTCGCCGGAGAGGGCGATCACGCGGAGCACGTTCTGGTTGTAGCGAATGGCAATCACCACCTCTTCTTTGCCGTCGGTGCTGCCGTCAAGATCCGCCGCAGCCACCTCCAGATCAATCACGAAGGTGGCGGGTGACACGGTTGTCCACTCATAGGCGCCAAACTGTTCGTTGCTTGACACGTTTTCGGAGTCCTGTCTCACCACCCGGACTCCGAGAGTGCCGTCAGCGTTGGCGCCGACCACAACGAGCTCCTCCAACCCATCTCCATTTAAGTCGGCTGGCGCCGAGGCAAGATCCACGGCATTGACGAGAACACCATCCAGGCTATTGGAACGCTCCAGCGCGAGATCGCCGGAAAGCTGAAAGTTCTGGCTGATCCCCGAGTCATCCTGCACCGTAAGAACCACCTCCTGATCTATCCCGATGGGCAAACGCCGTCCAAAAGGGGTGGCACTGCAGTCAATGGGCGTGCCGCCGCGAATGGCGAAAGGAGATTCGTTAGTTTCGGTGGCCCCGGCAAACCCGGCGGCACCTGAGGCGCAGGCCACAACCAGCCCCAACGTCAGGTTTTTGATGGTATCGGCGAGGCCGCCGGCTCGGAACGTGGGTGATCTGTCTGCTTGTCGCGCGTCTCGGTACAGGTAGTGTTCGATGGACAAAGTACTCTCCCTAGGTCAAAGCCGGCAAAGCTCATGCCGACGAACGTTGCGGAAGAGTAGCCAGGCCCTGATCACGATGTCCTGCGAGAATCCTAAGCAAATCCTAAACAACTCGAAAAACAGACACCTACAGCGGAAAGAAATCAAAAAATTTCATGACCGACCTACCTCGCGTAAATCTCCAGCGGGTGGAAAATGCATCACGACTTGCTAGAATCCGGGCGTCGAAAAGTCAGAGATTTTGTTGTCGGCGAAGCGCTTTGACTCATCGCCGGTTATGACCGATTCACACGTGCTAACCAATCCCTCAGGCAGGCTCGAGCTCGATGACCTGACCGTCGATATCGTCAGCGGCGAGGTGATCCGCGAAGATCCTGCTGGTACTTTTTTCCTGCCGCCTCAGCTCACGAAACTTCTGCGATTTTTTCTCGATCACCACGGCCAGGTTGTGAGCCGCGACCAGCTGCTCGCCGGCGTCTGGGGCCATGAGGAAGGCGGCAGCGACGATGCCGTTAACGTCGCGGTTTCCTCTCTTCGGAAGGCTCTGGGCGATAGCGAGCGACCTTTTCAGCTGATTCAAACGCTACCGCGACGCGGCTACCGCTACCTCGGTCCGACGGTGAGTGAGCGGTTCACTTCACCGCCTGCAGCACTCACTCCGGAAAACACTGACGCCTCGGCTGTTGCCGTAGGTCAGTCAGCAGGTGACAGAACCTGGTGGGGCATCCCGGTTGGCGTCCTCCTGACCCTCACCGTGGCAGGATGGCTGGTGCTGCGTCCAACCCCGTCAGCTCAGGACGATCCGTCGACGTCCGGCCTGGAAACGCTAGCCCCCAGCGTCGCGGTTTTGCCGTTCTTAGATTTGAGCGAGTCCGGTGACCAGCAGGCGTTTGCTGACGCTCTGGTTGATGCCATTCTGCATATGCTCGCCCAGTCGCCCGAGCTACGCGTCATAGCGCGAACATCATCCTTCGCGTTTCGAGACACGGATCTTTCGGCACCAGCCATTGCCCAGGAACTCAACGCGAACGTGTTGCTGGAAGGAAACGTCCAGCGGTCGAGTGAACGTATCCGGGTTGTGGTTCAGCTTATCGACGAGGCAGGTGTTCATATCTGGTCCCGAACCTATGACCGGCCTGCGGGAGATCTGTTTTCGATCCAGGATGCCATCGCACGAGAGGTGGCGCGGACGCTTTCCAGTTCGCTGGAGTCGCAACAGCAAACCACCGACAACCTGGCGGCGTTCGAACAGCTGGCGCTCGGGCAAAAGGAGCTGCTAAGAGATACGGTTGAAGGAGCGCTGGCCGCAAAGACACATTTTCAGCGTGCGCTGGCCCTGGAACCCCGCAACGTTGACGCGATGATCGGCCTCACGGAGGCCATGAGACTTGAGGCACGGCTCAAAGGTTTTCCCCTCGACCACCCCACGTTCCCGGAATTTCAGCGGCTCATCGAAACGGCTTATGAAACCGCACCGGACTATCCGAGAGCCATAGCGGCTCGGGGGTCGCTGGATTTCATCCTTGGGGATCGAGAGCAGGCGGAAGCGAGGTTTCGCCGCGCCGTCTCTCTCTCTCCCAACTACGCTGACGCCATAGTCTCGCTGGGCCGCACCCTTTGGCGGCGCGGGGCGTTTGACGAGGCGTTGGATCAGCTGCGAGTGGCTCATCGACTCGACCCGCTCTCGGATACAACCAACGCTCTGCTGGCGGACGCCTACTGGTCCGTCGGGCGGGCAGAAGAAGCGCTGGCGAGGCTCCGTGAGGGAATCCGGCGCAATCCTCAATTTCCCCGCTACTTCGATCGGATGGCAACGTACCTCAACCAAGTAGGCAATACGGGTGAGGCGATGCGCTATATCCTGGCGCAGCGAGAGCTGGACCCTGCAAGCGGGTTACGCTGGTTTCGCGTCTGCGAGTTCTTTAACCAGCTTGCGGACACCGCCAGCGCCGAGCGTTGCACGGACGAGCTGGAAGCCGCACACGACATGCCCGACCGAATTCTCTACCTTAGACAGCAGATCGCCGGCGCACGCGGAGACTGGGAGAAGGCGAGAACGCTGGTGTTGCAGCTACGCTCACAATTTCCAGAAATGGAGCTGGTGCCGGCAATCGTCGCCGAGTACTACGCCGGCCACGACTGCCAAGTGACGTTAACCACGCTTGAGTCCGCCTACCCGGAATTTTTTCGGCCCCTCCCCGAGCCAAAACCGATGTATATCTTTGGTGCCCTGAACGCGGTGCACTGTCTTCGCGAATCCGGCCGCCACTCAGAGGCGAGCGCGCTCTTGGCGGCCAGCGAAGAGACACTTGAGCGAATACGCCTGATGCGGGCGCCCCACTACGTCAGCGGCTTGGAGGGAATTGTTCTTCAGGCCTTAAAGGGCAACCATGACGCCGCCTTGACTGAGTTTGAGACGGCGGTAGACAGCGGTTGGCGATACTACTGGTGGGGACTCGATCAGAACCCGTCGCTACGACCGCTCTTTGACGAACCGCGTTTTCAAGCGGCAGTCGCTCGCCTCGAGCAGGGTGTTGCGGCGCAGCGCCGTTACTTCGAGCAAAACCGCGACACATCGCTGCTTTAGTTCCGGCTAACGCTCACCATAACGATACTCAGGCCCTGAGTATCGGACTAAGGGTTCCGCAGCGCCGTATCAGCTTTAAAGAGCCCATAGGCTGCGTCCCGCATCGCCTGCCCTGGTACGGACCGCAGCGACTCTGGATCGGCGACCGATAAATCCGCCATCAGCGCTGTCAGGATCTTCTTGTTCGCATAGGAGTGAGGGGACGCTGTGTCGTCACCCTGATCTTCGATGAACTTTTGCAGCACTCTCAACTGCGTCTCATCAGCCATCGCCAGTTCCATCAGCTTTGCGCGATACTCAAGCTCCCACGACGCCATGCTGGGATAGTGGTCTAGGTCCAGAAAGTGCTGCGTTTCGTGCCCGAGAAAGGTAACGCTAAACTCCTCACCCTTCAGGTCTCGGTAGCTTGGCACCACAGCAAACAGCGTACGGTCAGCAACCCAGCCGCCAGCGCCTCGAGTCTCGCATGTCGCGTATCGCCCCCAGCCGGAAATCAGAAAATTGTCCAGAAACGCGACGTCCGTGGCATAGGTTCCATGAGGCATCTCGACGGTGACAGCTCTTCGGTCTTCCTGGCGCCAGATCATCAGCTCCCGCAATACTCCGGTCTGGCCAAGTAACCCGTGTAGACCCTCCGCATTCAATCTCGCCTGTATCGCAGGCTCGATCGTGAGACTGTCTGCCTCATCAGGCAGATTCATGGTTTCTCTCAGCGTCGCCTCGAGCTCGAGGGTGTAGTCGAGTCGCCGGTCCGGTTCGCGCAGGGCCTTGTGCCAATAGTCGATGTAGGCAGCAGCGATCTGGCGGGCAAAGGAATCCGTCTGCGGCAGCGCTGCCGTAAAGGGTTCCGCATGACCAAAACGCTCCAGCATGCAGCTTCGATAATCGCGTTCGCGTTGATTCAAGCTTGAAGCATCAACGGCCTTCAGGATCTCGACCGCGCGGCGCGCGTCACCCTGAAGCCCAGCCCCAATGGCTCGAGCAATCTCGCCCCCGGACTGCACCACCTTTCTATCCGAGACGGAGCGCTTAGATCGGTCAACGTCCGAGTTCGGGGAACACGCAACAACAGCAAGGCTCAGGCACAAAATGAGACGACGCATGGACCATGACTCGAGAAATGGGCTTCTCGGCAGTATCAGGTTCGTGACGGCTTGCTGTCTTGAATATTTTTGATCCCGCGCCAATAGCCCGGTGGTGCTCCGGTCAGCGCCCTAATCGATCGGGTGAAATGCGCCTGGTCGGAGAAATCGAATTGCCCAGCAATATCCACAAGCGCGATATCGGATTGGACGAGCGCCCGGTAAGCGTTGCGAGCACGGGCGGTCGCGCGGTACTGGGCGGCAGACACGCCAAAGGCGCGCTTGAACCCCCGGCTCACGGTACCGGCAGCCAGACCGAAGGTGCGGCACCAGTAGCTGACTGACTTGGACGGATCGTCCCGAATCGCCTTGGCCAAAATTTCGGGCCAATCGGAGAGCGAGGCCGCTTTAGGCCTGACTGATTGAAGCAGCATGGTAACGGCGGCAGTGAGATCCGTTTCGGCTAGCTTCACTACGGCATCGACATCGGAGGAGAATCCGACTGAAGCAATGGGCGGAACAGTGCTCAATTCAAAATTCAGTGTATGAACGTCGTTGCGCTGGTCGATCCAGTTTGCGTGTGACGAAAAACCCTCATGGCTCAGCACGTCGCCAGGCTCTACCCTGAACCGCCCCTGATCTCCGGCCTCGACATACGCGCCCTGCAGCACAAGCGTCACGTAGGGTTTGGCATGCTGATGTCTCGGCAGCATTGCGCCCGCTGGAAGGCTTTCGGCGATTGACGTCACGCGACCTCGCAGACCCTGTGATGAGAGCATCGGAGGAGTAGAACCGACTCGGTGATCTTCTCGCAGGCCTGCTTACGTCTATTCACGGTACGACTCTAGCAGCCCGGGATCCTTTGATCGATCACTCGCTAAGGAAGGTGGCTGCCTCACAGCGGAGCTGCGGACCCGGCCAGGGACAAAAGACGCCGAGCCCGTATCCCGGTTCCCCGCCCCCTCTACAACCAATCGTCAAGCCTGCGACCGTCGCAGGCTTGACGCGGACCGGTTCAGAACCGTGCGGTCACCGTCACCCGGGCGTGAAGGGGCGGAGCCACGGTTGCTTGGTGAGTGCTGTGCGAGTTGGGAAAGTAGAGCTCGTCCGTCAGATTTTCGACGTTCAGCTGCACTCGTGTGTTGCTCGACACATCGTAGTAGGCCGCTGCATCAACCCGCGTGTAGCTTGGCAGGATTGCACTGTTGCTGTTGTTGATGAAGCTGTCGTCCTGGTATGTCACGCCGAGACCGAGACCAAACTTATTCGTTACCTGAAAAGTGTTCCAGAGCGCAAACATGTTCTCCGGCAGTTCCCGCGGTCGTAGCCCCGTGGGTCCTGACCGGTTCACCTGCTCGCCGTCCAGGTTGCTGTAGCTTGCCGAGATAAACCAGCGCTCGTTTAGCTGCCCCTGGAGCTGAAGCTCGAACCCGTCAATTTCCGAGTCGATAATGTCCAGAGTTTCTGGATCATTGTCGGCTACCTGAGGTGAACTCTGTTCGATCTGAAACACGGCCGCTGTGAGACTGAGTACACGATTCAAGTCCCACTTCAGGCCCGCTTCGAGATTGTCGAACGTGTTTGGATCCAGCTGATTGTTGTTGCCATTGATGTTGGCAAACTGCTCGCCGCTGCGCGGCAGGAACGACTCGCTGTAACTTGCATAGATCGACACATTTTCCTGGGGCTTGTAGACAAGGCCTGCACGAGGAGACACCTCTTCGTCCTTTCGACTACGGGTCTCGTTGGCAACGACGTTGAATACTTCGATATCGAAGCTGTCGAAGCGAGCGCCAAGAATCAGGTCAAACTTTTCTGATAGCTCGATCTCATCCTGCAGGTAAAACGAGAAAACGTCGATGTCTACCCGGGTGTCGTCGTTGAGGTCCGCGGTAAAACTGTTGGTTGTTGTTACCCCGGCCGCGTTGACACCAACACCGCCTCGCAGATTCAGGGGCCTGCTGATATCAAAAACCTCGTTATCATCTTGAGTCGTATCCCAAAGCGAGTTGAAACGATCCTGGTCTGAAGAGGTGTCAATGAACTCTGCGCCGAAAAGCACAGAATGGTTGACATTGCCCGTGGCGAATTCACCGATCAAGTTTCCCGAGAGAATCAAGTTCTGCCGGTCGGTGGTGTCGATGTAACCGTCAAGCGTAACCAAGTTAGGTGTTTCGGCCTGGTTGTAACTCGAGGCGTAGAAGTTTTCATACAGCTTGTCGTAGTCGCCATAAAAGAGGCTGACATTCCCTTTCAGGGAACTTGAAAAGTCATGCTGTAGGGCAGCTCGGAATACGTTTGCCTCGATTTCCGTGGTGTTGAGGTCCGGGTCGGCAAACAGATTGTCCTCGAACGCTTCGACGGGCCGGCCATCGGATCCGGTGGGAATACCGCGATCAATAAACCGCTCATGATTGATGTACTCGTAGGACAGATCGAGCGTTGTCGCTTCACTGAACTGAAGTCTAAAGGTTGGATTTAGGCCAAATCGGTCGCCGTCGTAGAAATCGCGATGGTTATCCAGGCCTTCATAGAATGCGTTGACCCGGAACGCTGATCTATCGCTCACCGCGATATTTCGGTCGAGCTGAACGATGTATTCGCCAAAAGTATCGACGCCAAGCTGAAAACTCGCGAGGTCTTCGCCGACCAATCCCTTTTTGGTAACTCGGTTCAAAATGCCGCCGGTTCCGCCGCGCCCGAACAGCAGCGCATTGGGCCCACGAAGAATCTCCACCTGCTCAACGTTATAAAGGGGTCGGTAGTACTGGACGTCGTCGCGTGAACCATCAATGAAAAAGTCCGCGGTCGAGCGAACCCCGCGAAACACGATGGCGTCTCGGTGACCTTCACCTTGGGAGTTATTGACCCCCGGCGCGTAGTTAATGATGTCGCCAATGCTGGTAAAGCCCTGCAGCGTAATCTGGTCAGCCGTGATGATGGACAGGCTTTGCGGAACGTCCAGGACTGGCGTAGGTGTCTTTAGAGCATTCACCTCGTCTGAATAGAGGTATTTCCCGACGACAACGAGTTCTTCAACCTCTTCAGAATCAGTTTCCTGTGCGAGGACCGGCGCAAAGGCAATGGCAAGCGAAAGTGTGCCCGTATAGAGCAGGCGTATTACGGAGTGAGACATGAGTTTTGGGTGTTCTTGGATTGGAAGGAGCGCGACGGTAACGCAAATGCTACTTATTCGCAACAATAAATTCGCGCATTCCTGAACTCGCAACATGCGATGAACTCCAGGGAAAGCGGAAGAACGCCAACCCAGCATTGCAAATTTCTGATCACCGGCAGGCGCAACAGTGAAGTGACAAATGGCTTAGACTTCCGCTGACCAACTCGTGAGTGCAATCGATGCCTTTTCGCCGCCTATTGTGTCTATCTCTCCTCGCTGCCGCTTTCTGGCTCCACGGATGTGCCACCTCTGGCCGATCATCAGCGTCGCCCGACCCTGACCAGATTGCGATTGAGACCGGACTGATTCCGGTGGTGACATTTGAGGAAGAAGGGCCACAGAGAAGACCACTGGTCGATCGGCAGATCGAGCTGGGCGTGCCCGCGGTCAGCGTGGCCGTTCTGCGCCAAGGCGAACTCTCCTGGGCAAAAGGTTATGGCGATGGCGTAAGCGTTCGCACCCAGTTTCAGGCGGCATCGCTCTCAAAAACCTTGGCCGCAGCGGGGTTGCTGATGCTGGCGGAGGAACTGGACGTCAGCGTGGATGATGACTTGGGCCCGGCGCTACCCATCGATATGGACGCGCTCAATCCCGACGGTTATCCGCTCACGCTGCGGAAGCTGCTGTCACACACCAATGGCACCGCGGTGTCCGGCTTTCCCGGTTATCCCGCGGGCAGCGACGTTCCTACCACCGCGCAGATCGTGACCGGAGAAGCACCCACCAACACCGCGCCAGTGACCGTTCGCGCCAATCCGAAGGGCGAGCGGCGCTATTCCGGCGGCGGCTACACCATCGCGCAGCTTTGGGCTGAAGCCGCAACCGGCCAGCCTTTTGCCCAGCTGATGGACCGGCTGCTGCTGGAGCCGCTGGGCATGAGTGACAGCACCTTCAAGCTCGCGACGCCCGCCGAGGCGCAGAGCCTGGACCGGGTCCTTGCCTACGATCGCACCGGCGTGCCGGTGGCCGGCGGCTGGCACCTTTACCCCGAGATGGCCGCCGCGGGACTTTGGACTACGCCGACCGACTATCTCAAGTTTGTTGCTGCCGTCCTGGCCGGTATCAACGGTCGCGACGAAGGCATTCCGCCGCGTATCGCGACACTCATGAGCACCGAGGTGGCCAGCGAATATGGCCTGGGTATCGGCGTTGCTGATATCGATGGGGGCGTCCGCCTGAGTCACAGCGGGGGCAACCGCGGCTACCGTTGCAACTTTATGGCCTACCCAGCGACGGAAGATGCGGTGCTGACCATGACAAACGCCGCGGCTGGCTGGCCATTGGTGGGGGACGTTGGCCGCACCGCCAACGCCACCTACGGCTGGCCCGCGAGACCGCTGCTCAAACACAAACGTACTCCGGTCACGGCAGACGAATTGGCCGTGTTCGAAGGGGAGTACCACGCTGCGGGCAGGGACGACACTACCTATGTGCTGTCGGTCTCCGGCAACGAGCTGGCAGGCCGGACCCCTGACGGCAGCTACACCTTCTCACTGGTCAAAGTTGGGCCCACAACCTTTATCGACCCGCAGGACGGTGAGCAAGCGGAGCTGGTCCCAACCGGTGACGGCAGGGTACAAATCACAACGCCCAACAACATCTATTTCAAACGCGTCGCAGGACGCTAATCCGACGCAAAAAGTCCAGCGCAGCCTCGATGGCAGAGTCACGCTCCGCGTCATATTCGGCGTCGGTGAACACGGGGACGGTAATGTCCGGCGGAATGCCGACCGCCTCAAACAACTCTCCTTCTGGCGAGGCGATCTGGCCGATGGTCAAAGACACGGCCCATTGATTGGGCAGCACCCGCCCGGTCCGAGACAATACACCTGCGGTGGGGGCGCCGATCAGCGTTGCGTGGGGGAGAGAACGAATGGCAAAGGTAAAAGACTCTGCTGCGCTCCCGGTGATGGGGCCAATCAACAACACCAAATCGCCATCGAATGGTGGCCGATCCTCCGGCGAAAGGGTCGTGAGTACAGGTCCAGACAGACTGCCCTCCTGAGTAAAACGACGTTCTGAGAAAATGGTCCGCGATTGACCGCGTAGGAAGCGCCCAGCCAGCTCGTAGCTGACGTTGGCATTGCCGCCACCGTTGCGTCGCATATCGAGCACCAGCTTGTCGACGTTTTCCGACGTAAAAAAATCAAAGACCCGAGTCAGCTCATTTCGCAGAAACGCCACCTGTTCCACGGTCGAATTACCACCTGAGTCGAGCGACCAGGAGCGAACCTCCAGGTACCCGACACCGGGGCCAAGAATGCCGTAGTTGATGTCCCCCGCGGCGGCAACACGTCGAGGGCCCACGACATAGCTGCGAATAATGTTGTCAACCTCAACGCCGGTTACCGCCCGCTGAAAATACGCCTGGACCTCAGGCGTGGCGCCCGACCCGAACCAGCGCGTGGGCGACTGAATACTGGTGTGCAGGTCCCCAAGCGGCGCGACCATATCGGAGAAAACGTCAAACAGCTGATCGCCGTTTGTGGCTGCGGTCACACGTGGCCCAAAGGTGGCCTGCTGCGCGGCCCAGTCAACGCCACGGACGTCAAACGCCGCATAAAGCTCGGCAAACGTTGCGGCAAAAGCGTCGTAGTTCACGACGGGATCAGCCGTAAACGGCGTACCACCTCCCTGGCAAACCGCAGGCAACGCCGACACCCGTCGCAGCCGAACCGTACTCACCGAATCCAGCGTATCCAGTTCCAGGAGCTCACCGTCGGTACTCACGCGCAGATCGGTCGTCGTCGCCACCAAATCATCGGCAGGGGCGGACAGCACAGGCAAACAGGAGGTGGCGGTTACCTGGTACGCCGTTGCGGTCTCGGCCGTCACGTCGGCGGCAAAACCAAACCCAATGGACAACCAATGCCCGACGAAGGTAGACGCATCGGCGGGAACAAAACGGTTTTCGCGGCAGGTCAGTCCATCAATGCCCGTTAGTCGGGTGAGATTGTGATTGCCCGAAGGACCGAAGGCGGGATCCAAATCGTAGTTCACCCAGCCGTTTTCACAGCCGAGGTTCAGCTCGAGACGACCGACGGGCTGACGAACCACGTCGTCCGGATTGTGGTCTGGACCAAAACGCCCGCCCGAGGTTGAGAGCAATTCCATCACCAAAGACTCAGCAGCAACATAGGCGATCCCGGTATACCAGGCCGGGTTTCCAACCGCGTCAAAGGTAAACCAGTTGATAAAGGCGGTTGTGTCATCGAGCACCTGGACGATGAACCCTTCACCGTTGCGCACCGGCAAAAACCAGGAGGCCGTCTGATTCAGAGCCGGAGTAGCTGTTGCACCGGTCGCCACCGAAGTGCAGTCAAAGCCAGCGATTCCGGTCAGGCGTCCCAGCGCCTGAGTTCCGGTCTGCCCGTCCACCTCATAGTCAGCGCTACCGGCATTACAGGAACTGAACGACAGGGTGAGCGTGCCGACGGTCCGGAGACTCACCTCATCTGGATCAAATTCCGGCCCAAATCTGCCGCCGGTAGCTTCCTGCAAATCACTGATTTCGATCGACGAGTCGGTGGCCTCCCCCACACCGATATACCAGCGCTGAGCACCGCTATCGTCATAGGTAAACCAATAAACCAGCGCCTGGTCTTCCGCCAGCACCTCAACAAGAAACCCCGCACCCTCAAACGCTGGATCGAACCATGCGCCGGTCAATGTGCCAGACAGCGCTTCAGCTGGCTGGCTGTGGACGCTAACGGTAAGCCATAGAAAAAGTGCAGCGAAACAACGCTTTGACATGGTCCGCTCCTTTTACCACCGGCGGAGTATAGGCAGAACACGAACCCTGCCGCGTGTACCAAAAGGTCCACATCGGTTTTGTCAGTCGGACGCTTGGGCGTAGCAAAGCTCTGCCGCCCATTCGCTACCTATTGGAAGCTGTCTGGGCAGCCCAAAATTGGCAGCGAATGATTCCGGGCTTCACTGGTAAGGGAGTTGAATAACCGCTAACGCGACTGCAACGCGAGTTGGCCTGCCGCAGTGTCCGCGAGCTTGAGCAGTTTATTCCGCGCTGATGCGTCCTGCCTGCATCGAATCTTTTCGATTATGTGACAACCACTCCAGCGCAAGGCCAGCGAGGGCTTTTACACCGACATGCATCACGTCGTCGTTCACGACAAAAAATGGTGAATGGTTAGGAGCGGCACTACCCAAGCCTCGACCCTCCGGCGCCACACCCAGCGCGAAAAACAAGCCAGGAATTTCGTTGGCGTAGAAAGAAAAGTCTTCTGACGCGGTAATCGGTGGAATCAACCTGGCTTTTCCCCCAAGGGCATAGCGATCCAGCACAGCTTTCATGCTCTCGGTAAGTTCAGGATCGTTGCGGGTAACGGGATAGCCGCGATCGATAGTCACTTCCGCCGTAGCCCCGTGACTTTCTGCCGTCAGGGTCGCAATTCGAGTTACGCGCTCGTGAATGTCGTTTCGCATAGCTGGATCGAAGGCCCGAATGGTTCCGGTGAGTTCCACCTGATTGGGAATGATATTGCCGCGATTACCCCCGTTGATCGAGCCGAAAGTGATAATGGCCGGCGCCTTCGTGATATCAATCTGCCGGCTCACAACGTTCTGGACGCCGCTGATGACCTGCGCTGCGACTACAATCGGATCAACGCCCGCCCAAGGCATCGCGCCGTGAGTTTGCTGTCCCTTAATCACAATCTTCAAACCGTCTGATGCCGCCTGCATCCCGCCAGGACGATAGCCAATCGAACCGGCACGGAAAGGTGCCACATGCAGACCAAAGATTGCGCCCGGCGCGTAGTCTCCGCCCAAAACGCCCTGGGCGACCATCAACTCGGCCCCGCCCTCTTCTCCGGGTGGGGCACCCTCCTCCGCCGGCTGAAAAATAAACTTCACGCTGCCGGGGATGTCCTCGCGCATGCCCGCAAGCACTTCTGCCACACCCATGAGGATTGCCGTATGCGCATCGTGGCCGCACGCATGCATGACGCCAGTTTCCTGACCGCGCCACTCGGTGGTCACAGTCGACGCAAAAGGCAGCCCCGTTTGTTCCCGCACCGGCAACGCATCCATATCGGCCCGCAAAGCGACCACGGGCCCTGGCTTGCCGCCTCTCAGCACCCCCACAACGCCGGTATGGGCTACCTCCGTTTCGACAAGATCAAAGGAAAGTGACCTGAGATGGTCAGCAACAATTCTCGCCGTTCTAAACTCACGGTTGCCGAGCTCAGGGTTGGCGTGAAGATCGTGACGCCAGGCGATGACTTTCTCGGCCACTGCGTCTGCCGACTCTTCAATCGTCGTGGTCTTGGCTGCTCCATGAACAGCGCCCGATAAAGCGAGCGCGGTAACGACTAGATATGAACGCATCGGTAACCCTCCTTGCTGCAGAGTATAGGTCGGCTTAGCCACAGGTTTTAGATTTCCCAGCGCTGTTGGGACAAGATCCCGAGCGATTTCGTTCATCCAAGCTCATCGACCGCGAAACATGCCTTTAAGGGATGTCGCGGAAGGGGACGCTTTCGAGAGACCGTTTCCTGACGCGACAGGTGCAAGGGTGGCGCCGCAAGGACGGGGCGACGAAGCTCAGCTACACTGAACGGGCAATGAGGGTGATGAGGATATGGGTGATTTCAGCATGAAGCCGCTTCTGGCGTTGGCCATAGGCGCGCTGACCACAACCACAACAATTGCTCAAGACGCTTTTGAGCCGGACGACACGCCGGTGCAGGCAACGTTTCTTGAGGGTTTCGATTTCCTGACCAACGGGCCTGTTGTGATCGAACAGGAGCATACTTTCAGCGATGCCTCCGACGTTGACTTCACCACGTTTGCAACCACCTTCAACTACCCCACATCTTGGTCTGGCAGCGACCCCAATACTCGGCTCTATCTGCAGGTTTGCGACGGCGCATGTGATGATGTGGCCGACCTGTTCATCAGCCTGGAACTCTTCGATTTTGATCTGATCGCTGATCCTGCGAACGCGACGCCCGTTTTTGCCATCAACCCGTGTCCCGGCGGCATCAGCGATGAACAGGAGCGGGAGCTGCCCAATTTCCCCCAGGACGAAACGCTGTTCGTGCGAGTCACCGAGTGCAGCGGTAACGGTGCCGGTCGACCTTATCGGCTGTTGCTCACCCGAGACGCGGTCGGCATTGATCTCCACAAAATCTCGGGCACCGTTGGGTTCCTGGATGGCTCATCCCAGCTTCAGCCCGCACCAGCGTTCGTCGTCATCACGTCGAATTACAACGACTTTACGTTTGCCAACCCCGTGACCGGAGCCTATGCACTTGGCGTACTTTCTCGAGACTTTCAGTCCGGTGCCGACATCGCCGACCTCGAACTGACCGCTCAGGTTTTTGGGAACGACCAGGACTTCGACATTCAAACCCAGGCTGTCACGGGCCTCACGGCCGCCGACGAACAAATCGTGAATTTCCAGCTCAATATATTCCTTAACGGATTTGAGTAGTCGCCCCGAAGCCTGATTCCGAGCGGTTAGAATTCGCGTCTAACGCCGGCGAAGATGGTGCAGCGTTCCGTCTCCGGTCTGAAACAACACCGCTTCGGTTGCTCCGTCGGAGAGCGTGTCGCTGAAGTGGAAGCCGTCGGGGTCGATCACCATGCGGGTAAACGAGACCACTTCTGTGATCTGCTCTGGCAGATTCATGCCCGGCAGCGGCTCGTAGCGACAAGCACCCCAGGCCATGGAGCCTCGCCAGGCATCCGCCTGTCGCTGGAGGTAAATGTCACACCCCGGCAGCACGAGAAAGTCATCGAGTGATGGTGTCCCGCCCAGCTCCAGGCCTTGGGCCCGAGCATCCCCGGCTCGGGGAATATAGAGACGCAGCGTGACCACCTGTTCGTCGGGCCCTGCGCTGAAGCCGTAGATGCGCCGGCGGAAGACTCGGCCCTCGTTTCCCAGATCCCGATATTCCACCTGAACGGTAAACTCGCCGGCTTCAGGCATCTCGATCGGTTGCGCTTTTACCTCAACAAACCGGTGCTGATCGTTAGCAGCGATCCCAGCAGCGTTCTGGGCTTTGATCTGTGCTTCATTGTTATAGGTGCCTTGGAGCCAGTCCACAATCTGCTTTAGATCATCCAAAGGCGCGGCAAAAACCGGTGACGTGAGGCCAGCGAGAGTCGATAGCAGGCAAAGTCTTTTGAGCAATTGAACGGGCATAACGGACAGAATTTTCCCGCGACGGGATAGTGGGGTCAATGACCCAAGGTCGGGACCGCCGCTTAGATACAACCTCGCATCCCAGCGCATTTAGGATGTACGCGATCTCCGGCGGGAAGCGGTTATCCTCAAGTTTGTGTTCGATTTGAGGCGCACTGGCATTTAGGTAGAGACACTCCGAGGCTTGAACCGTTATGCGCCACCTTTCTTCTGACTACAACGCAAGACTGTGAACAAACCCGAACGTATTCCAGAACTTGACGTGCTGCGTGGCTTCGCGCTGCTGGGCGTATTCATCGTCCATTTCGTCGGGGTTCCGTTTTACGAGCTACCGCTGGAAGAGAGCCAGCGAGCGCTGTGGGAAAGCCAGCTGCAGCATAGCGCGGCCGTTTACGTCTCCGACCTGCTCTTCCAGAACAAGGCTAATACGCTATTTGCCACACTCTTTGGCATGGGGTTCTGGATCATGCTGCAGCGGATCAGCGCCAGAGACCCGAACTTCGTTCGAATCTATCAGCGGCGCCTGGCGGCACTGCTGGCGATCGGCCTGCTGAACCTTTTCCTGGTTTTTCCGGGTGATGTCCTCCACGTGTACGCCCTGATTGGCTGGCTTCTACTCGCCATGAGGAACTGGTCATCGAACACCATGTTGTATCTGGGCCTCGCGCTTGCGCTGCTGGCAGACCCCGTCTTTGATCATGTGTTGCCTTCTCTTGGCGGGCCGGAAGAAGTCTACGAATCCGCCATGATGGATGCCTTCAATGAGGAACGCTATCTCGTCTGGGTGAAAATCATGACCGGGGCCTATATCGATGAAGAGTTCCTGCACGGTGGTTTGATCGCCTGGGCCCTTTACCTCTTGGGGCGGTTCCTGATTGGCGCCTGGGTGATGCGGGAGCAGTGGATACAGCGGGCCCGCCGTCATTTACCGCGCCTTCGAAGCGTAGCCGCTTGGCTCCTGATCATTGGACTGGCCGCGGAAGTCTGGTCGCTGCTGATCTTCAAAGAAAAAGTTTCCGGGAGCCCGCTGTTCGACGGCCTTCTTCATGCCGTTGGCGCGCCAATGATGGCAGTCGGCTATGCGCTCACGCTCGTGTATCTGTGCAACTCCGCCCGCTGGCAAAGACTAGCGCTCTGGCTGGCACCCGTTGGTCGAATCGCCCTGACCGCCTACGTGTTACATGGCGCGATCTTCACGTTGCTATACATGCCGTTTGGGCTTGGAATGCTGGGCACCCTTGGCCCAGCTCATGCGCTGCTTGCAGCCCTTGCTTTGTATTCCTTTTTAACAGCCTTCAGCTTTATCTGGCTGCGCCGCTACCGCTACGGCCCGCTGGAATATCTGTGGCGATGGGTGACATATCGGGAGCAGCCGGCGTTTCGCGTCAACAGGATCACCTAGCCTTTCTGAAGCGACGCCTAAAAACAGGGACAGCTCCAGAAGTTCCGCAGGACACAATTAGATCGATGCCCGAAATGAGGCTGCGCGCTTTTGAGTACGTGCTACGTTGAGCTCATGTTGCTTAATCCTCCGATGACCGAGACGGCTGATACCGACAAACGGCGCGTTTGCCGGGTATGACGGAGGCCTGTAGCGCCAGCAGAAGCAGCTTGAAACCGAACGTCATCAATCTTGATCACCGAAGGAATCGTCTCCGTATGTCGCAAATTGAAAAGGCCGCGCATTTCGCGGAAATGCACCAGCAAGACAACCCGGTAGTGCTTTACAACATATGGGATTCGGGCGGTGCCAAGGCTTTGGTTGAGGTTGGCGCGCCGGCCGTCGCCACAGGCAGCTGGTCTATCGCAGCAGCGCATGGGTTTGACGATGGCGAAGCCATGCCGCTTCACCTGGTGCTAGCGATCGTTGCGCGGATCTGCGACACCGTCGAGGTGCCGGTTACGATTGACTTTGAAGGCGGATTTGCCAGCGACCCAGGGTCCGTGGCCGAGAACGTTCGGCGCGTCCTGCGCGCGGGAGCCATAGGCATCAACTTTGAAGACCGCATCGTGCAAGGTGAGGGCCTTTACGCCATTCGCGCACAGGCCGATCGGATTGCTGCAATCAGGTCCATGGCGGAAGCGGAGGGCGTTCCACTTTTCATCAACGCGCGCACGGATCTTTTCCTCGAATCCGATGCGGCAACGCACGGCGGGCACCTCTCAGAAGCCATAGATCGCGGAGACGCTTATCGCAAGGCCGGCGCGGATTGCCTGTTTGTGCCCGGGTTGACCGACCCTCAGTTGATTTCCGACGTTGTTGCGCGGGCGAAAATGCCCGTGAACGTTATGATGATGGGCGATCTTCAGTCTATCGAGGACGCAACCGCGCTCGGAGTTTCTCGAATCAGCTTCGGTCCCGGACCGTTCTTGAAGGCGCAAGCTGACCTGAGGGCCCGATACCAGCAGCTTAAATAATGGACTTCGAGCTCGCTGCCGCGGCTACCCTAGTCGGCTAGCATTGCATTGCATTGCGCGTCGGCGGGCTTGCTCGGGCTGGAGTTTGGCGCCGCGACAAATTTTTCAGGATTTTCTCTCAATTTTCTGGACATGGTCAAACCGGGCTGCCAGAGTCGAGGCAGCGTAATCGGGTTTCAAAATGCGCCACCTCGGTCTGATTGTCCTACTGCTGTTGTTCACCGGAACGCCGGCTCAGTCTTCGAATTGGCCAGCCGACGTTGGACTTGTCGAGCAGCTCAGAGAGATCCGCCACCTCAACGAGCTGCACGAGGCCTTGGCGAAGGCTTATCCGCACAAAAATATTAAGGATATGCAGTCCCTCGTTGGCGCCCTGGATCGCGACTTGCCGCTGGACATTCAGTTTGCCGAGCGGCTGTCTCGCCTGGCTGATCCCGCGATGCTCGAGGAGGTTGCGCGTTGGTACGCGAACGACCCCGCCGGGAAAGCCGTAGCCGAGTTTGAACGTCGGCTGCTCGAGCGCTGGCCCGAAGAATTGCCCAAGAAGATTTACCTCAGCGCTGAGCGCTGGGCGCTCATTCAAAAGATTGCTCGTGTGCTACCCCACCAGCGTTGGCGAGCTCGGCTAGAGTGGGAAAGCCAGATCATCCTGGGCAAGTTCAGCGATGCCATCGCGGGCCAAGATGACCAGGCAATCGACTATCCAACCGAGGAGCAGTTTCAGATCCTGCTGGATCAGCAGACAGGCTTTGCGGTGCGTATCTATCAGGAAGCGGGCAAGCTCGACGATGCGACGCTCGAGCGGCTGCTGACCTGGCGGAGCGCTTCGTCGATGGCGCGCTTCGACGAAGCGGTTGAAGAGTCGCTGAAGAAGATAAGCCTGACGCCGGCTCGCATTGCGGCGGAGCGGCTCGGCCAAACTCTGGGCGGTTGGGGCATTCCGTACGCAGCGCTGGAACCGCAGCCAAAAGCGATGGGGGAATCGCTCGACGCATTCCGAAAGCGCCAGGTCAACCTGCTCCTGAGCCAGGCCAAAGAGCCTTCCACCCGATTGTTGAAAGTTCGAGCCAGCCTCACGGAGGCGTACGACAGTTACCCCGCGATGGGTGAACTCAAACGCATCTTTGGAGAGCGCACCCTATGGCTGCGGGAACAAGATCGCCGACACTTAAGTCAGTTTCTTAGGTTGCAATCCAATGACCCTGACGGGCTGCTCTGGCAGGCGCATCTCGCCATGCTTGAAGGCAAAGAAGAACTCGTTGAAGAGGCGCTCAAGAAGTATCAGCAGCTGAAATACCCACTCAACAGTCGGTGGCACGTCAGCCGCGCGGTGCTCGCCTACGCGCGACAAAACTACGAGATTGCCTATAAGCACTATCGAAAAGCTGGGTTTGCCCAAGTTAACGATACGCCCTGGCAACCGTCGAAAGCGCTCGCACACGCCTACGTGATGGCAACCCGGAGAATGAGAGATTTTGATGCGGCCGAAGATCTACTTAAGCACTGGCACAAGCGATACCCGGATGATCCGGAGCGGGTCACATGGGACATGTCCTATCTCGTGTACAAACTGCAGGATCCTGAGCTAGCCGAGCAGGCTATCGCAGAAAACTTCGGTACCGACTGGGAGGGGCCCATTCGCGCCATGATGGGAATGGTGTACCTGCAGTATGCCGTCGAACGGCCGAACGAGCAGGGCGATTGGCTGGCGAAAGCGGACGGACTAATCAACAACTGGATCTGGGGACTACTGCCGGTCCAGGATCTCCGCGACCCAATCCCCGCTTATCGCCTGCTCCTGGAAACTGGCCGCGTCAGAATCGATGACGTGCCCAGCAACGGCATGCACCCGCTGCACTCCGCTGCCAGCGCGGGCGATCAACAGCTCGTGGCGTCGTATCTCGAGCTGGGCGCGGACGTCAATCTTGAGGGGTGCTGCGGGACACCTTTGGCGCTGGCGCTTTTCTGCGGCAGTATCCCCACCGCCAACTTTTTATTTCGTAATGGCGCAGAGCCGGAAGCCGCGTTCAGCAGCCAGGCCCAGTTTGACGAGCGCATGAGCCGGCGGTCCCGGGCCGTACAGCAGGATGCGCTTGAATTGCTGAAGCATTGGGGCTGGGAACCCTGACAACGCGCCGACGGCCAGCTCCTTTCTCCAATGGCAACTGAATCCTTCGGACTACAACAGGGACCATTCATGCGATTTATCGTATTTTCGATCATCATTCTGACCGCCTTTGTGAGCCTCGCGGAGGATCAGACTCCGCTGAAGGTCGATACGCACGATCAATACTGGGCCTTCGACCGCACCGTACCTCCTGAATATCCCCGCAAAGCGCTGAAAGAAGGGCTGACCGGCTACGTCCGGGTGCTTCATACCATCGACAAAAAGGGCCGAGTCAAAGATATTCAGGTGTTGAAATCGGTGCCCTCGGACATTTTCGTTCGCCCCACAATCAAGGCGCTTAAGAAATTCCGCTACAAGCCGACGGAGTCAAATCCAGACCGGACTCCGATCCGCACCGAGTTTGTCATGAGATTTGAACTTGATCAGAGCTGAGTTAACACCGGCCTGAACCACCCGGAATGGTGCGCCTGCGGCCAGTTTGGCAAGGCTCTCTCGTCCCGTCTTCCTGGTGCCAGCCCGCTCTAGGATGCATCAGCAATGAATCACAGGGGAAAGCCCCAAGGGACGGGACGGACTGACACACCACTGAACTCAATACGATTTCCGGCGGGCGGCTCATACCAGAACCTCCTTTTAGCGTCCCTGCCAGAGTGAATTGGGCTTTCGCTGGAGCGACGCCGCCGACGTTAGGTCCGCCAAAAGTTCGGGAACGGGAAGAGCAGGAGGATCCTTTTTTTGCCTTCTGGCGACATCCCCGATCAGAATCAAAGAGAGGCGATATTGAGGGGTCAAAGACCTCTGGCTAAATCCCCACCGTAAAGCGCTTCCCTACAAAGGCCTTGTTTTCTGCCTCGTCAACTGCCGCTTTTGCCAAATCCATCGCCATCACCGGGCTGGGTTTGCCATCTTCGCCCATAACAAAAAATTCCGTTGCAGTGCGATAGCCCACGGAAGATAAATCCATAATGGCGTTTGGCGCATAGCCCCGGATCACCGGAGGAGGCGTGAGTACCGTCCAGGGAATCGTGCTGGCTTCGTAGGTCTCCAGCGCCAGTACCTGCCCGAACAACAACCCGCGAGGGCGTGAACCTTCAGGAGCGGGGAAAGGAAAGTTGGCAAGCATTGTCTCGGTGTCTTCGAACATGGTCGAAGCACCACCAATTTGAATGACATACGGAGCATTATCATCACCAGTAAACGCTTCAACCATGGTTCTGGCCGCGATAGCTGTGGTACTGGATTCCGGTTGATAGTCTTCGCCAATACCGGTCACCGACACGATGACAGTGTCGGCATCGCCAAGCGCCTTTTTCACGGATTCCACATCGTTAAGGTCAGCGCTCATGGCAGAGAAATTCTCCGCTTCAAAGGCAAGCATTTCGGGATTACGCGAAACGCCGATGACCTTATGTCCTCGATCGATGGATTCCTGAGTGATCAACCCACCGATTTTGCCGCTGGCACCAAATACGACGATATTCAGAACGGCGGCTGCTTCTGACCCTCGCGAGCTGGCTTGCGGATCGACCGTTGAAGAAGAGGCAGCCTGCGATTCTGGTTCAACCGACGTGGAATCCGCTGAAGAGGGTTGTTCAGAGCAACCGGCCAGGAAGAGGGCCAGCAACAGCGCATAAGAGCGAAAGGCCGTCATGTCGTATACCTCCTGTGCGATTCAAATCGAGTGCCTGATACGTTGAAATCAGGCTATTTCTAGCCATGTTACGAAAACTCATCATAAATTAAATATGCTTATAAACAAATAAAATTCCAATTAAATTTGCTTGCGATAATATTTAGCTCTCTTCGGTAGGTCGGAAGAAATACCACAGGCGATGCCCAAAAAATCAAAATCCCAATTGCCCGGGACCCAATCTCAGGCCGAACAAGCGTGCAGCCGAATCTTCGAAACTGCTGATTGGTCGCAGCACTTAAGTTTTCCCGCGTTCCATCCTGACATTGGGCGCCGACCCGACTCCAGGGGACGGGACCAGGTGCCAGGTCGCGCTGCAGTCTTCCGCTTGGACTCTCTAAGATCGCTTGCCCGACGTGAGACAAATTGAGCGCTAGCTGCGTCTCAATCTGAGCCCGGGCGCCACTATGCTCACGGGTTGGTATCACGCGCATGGAGGCAGCATCAGTGTTCCACAATTCACTTCGACCGAACGATAACCCCAAACTCAGCCAACGCCTCCGTACTATGGTGGCAATTCTGCTGGCCATCGCCCTGACACCGCTTATCACCAGTGCCGGAGTAGTGCTGATCAACGATCCGCTGGTTCGCATCGTATCGCGGGGAATCGGCGGCGAGTCGGCGAACAGCTTCAGCAGCATCACGGGCGCGAGTGCCGAACTGGAGCAGCTGCTCTTCCTAAGTCGCGCCACGGATCTCTCGGGCGATCCAGCCGATGACTCGGGCTTCAATAGGCTCTGGTTACTAGACCGGGCAACGCTCAGCCTCCAGCCTGCGGACAGCCCCAGCGGCATAACCCCCGACGGCAGCACCCTGGAAGGCAGCATCAGTGCTGACGGCAGCAGTGTGGTCTTCGCCTCGTCAGCCACCAACCTGGTGGGCAGCGACAGCAACGGCACCTCAGACGTTTTTGCTCTGGACGTGCAGACGCGAACGGTCACCCTGCTCTCCACCAACCGCTTTTCCAACCCCGCGGCAGGGCCCAGCAATCGGCCCGTTGTAAACGCCGACGGCCGGCACGTGTTGTTTTTGAGCCGGGCGGACAACCTGGATCTGGACAGCGGCATCGTCCGGGATTTCGCCGACCTCATGGCTCTTGATCGAGACAGTGACACTAACGGGGTGCTGGATGAGACGGGAACGTTGGCACCTCGGCACCTTTTACCGGTCGGAGCGCCGCGGGATGGTCTGGTTCCATTCTTCAGCTTCGACCTGTCCGACTCCGGCCGCTATGTGGTGTTTGTGTCTTCGCTCACAGGCATCACGGCGACCGCTCCGGGAGCTGACTACAACGCGTATTTCCATGATCGGGACACCGACGAAGACAACGTCTTTGACGAACCGGGGGCGGTGCTCACCCAGCTTCTCACCGCCCCCTCCGGGCTGCCGTTCACCGAAAACGTCAACAGCATCCAGATCAGCGGCGACGGCTTTCGCGTTGTGCTCAGGACCCGCACTCCAGAGCTGACCCCTGAGTGCACCGACACCGATTGCGGCGTATACGCCCTGGAGTTCCCTGCTGTTCAAGGCGTCCCCGATCCAACCAACGCCACCGTGCTGGCAGCGCTGCCAGGCGTCAGCGGAACGCTTTCGAATGATGGGACCCGCCTCACCTACCGCACGCGAGCGGATGACGACCTCCGGCTCCGGCAGCTGCCTGCCGTGTCCGACGAATCGATCTGCCTTAGCGAAACCGGGCGAGGTGGCAATCGTGGCTGCAGCGTCGGCATCCCGTCCGACGACGGAAATTTTGTCTTCTTTAGCTCGCGCTCCAGCAACCTCGTGCGGCGAGACGCCAACGCCGAAAACGATGTATTCCTTTATGCCGCAGATGGCGTTCCCGTACCCTCCCCGCCGCTACGCGCTTGCGAAGATGAATTGGATAATGATGGCGACGGCGACATCGATCTGGCCGACGACGGCTGTTTCGGTCCCGAGGACGATGATGAAAATGTCGGGCAGGCATCGCTGTCAGGCCCGGTAGAGGATCACACACCGGGACCCGGCGCGTTTTTGACACTCGACGAACGGGGCCTGGCGGGACGCTTCCCTCAGCTGGCCAGCGGCAACGGCGGCCTGCGGCGGGTCGTGTTCCAAACGGATGAGTTCCTTGGGACCTCCAATCCAACGCCACAGATCCGCCTGGTCAGCTTCGATCGGTTTCAGCGGGAGCGAATCGTGCTGGATCGGGGCTACAGTCCGCAGGTGGTCATGGACAGCAGCAATCGTTGGCATGTCACGCACTTCGATGAAAGCGGGAGCCTGCTTTATCGGCGCCAGGACAACCTGACGCCTGAGGCGCTTCCGGACTTGCTTAACCCTCCGATCAACGCCGGCCAACCCGTCGCAAGCCTTCTCGCCCTGGATGACCAGGACCAGCCCCTGGTACTCGCGCTGCGAGAGGAGTCGGACCAACTGCGCCTCTGGCGACCGGGAAGCTCGCCCGTAGACATTTCAATCCCGGACACTGTCAGCCGTATTGCGTTCGCTCAGGGCGCCTTCGGCGAGCTCCTCGTTGTGTACAACAGTCGACTGAACGATATGTTCCAGCCGATTAATGACCTGATCAGCATCGTATTGGACAGCAACGGAAACCTCCTCAGTGAACGGCGCCTGGCGCTGACGGACGACGTCTCCGGCCCCATCAGCCTCAGCAGCGATATCTATGGGCTACCCCACGTCGTTTTTCGCACCGCGGATGGCGCGCTGATCTACGTCACGGATCGGTCCGGTGCGCTCGAAACGGTCAGCGCTCCGCTAGGAGACCGCGTCACGGCGGCTAAGGTCATTTTTGAAAGCGACGGTTTCACGCCCCGCATTTTGGTCTCATCGCAAACCGAAGAGCCAACTTGGCGAGCGTTTGCTGTCGCTGGAGATGAGCTCAACCCCGTCACCCCGCCCCCGATTCAAGGCAAGGTCGGTGAATTTGCGATCGATAATCCCACACCCCAAACGCTGGAGTACGTTTATCTCGAGCCGACCAGCGGCAACCTGGTGCACGGTGACCCGGACGCCGCACCCTGGCTCAGGGCGCCGTTTACCCTCGACCCAAACAGCAGCATGCGCGATCTGATTGCGGCGCCAAACCGCGGTGCCGGGGGCCTCAACACCGTGCTTGGTTTCACTAGCGCCTTCGCCGGCGGCGCTGGGGAGCTCGTGGTGTACCGGCGCTCCGTTGATGCGTCGGCCTGGACACGGGAGTCGGTCGCGCCGGCCGCGCCGCAGGATGCCGCCGCCTTCAACGACAACGGAACGGCTCTGGTGCATTTTGAGAACCTGACGGGTCAACTTCGTTTTGTTGATCTGGCGAACGGCACTCCCTCCGAAACCATTGTCGCCTTTACCGACTTCAGCAGCTTCGCTGAAGTGGACTTGTTTGAAATCGGTGGGGCCAAGCAACCGGTGGTTGTTGGGCTGCTGCGCGGTGGCGACGGTAATGATCAGATTGTGGGTTACCGACGAGAGGGGCCAAGTCAGTGGACCGCGCTGCCTCTCACCTCACCCATAACAGCCATCAACCGCATGGTGGCCGACACGGTTAAGGGTCAGGCAAGCAGCCCATTCGTATGGGTGGCGTATAGCAGCAACGTTCAGGGTGAACTGCGCCTCGCGCGCCTTGCACCGCAGGCCGGTATGTGGACAGACGCCTTCGTCGACGACGGCGACTCACCGGCCGTGATCGGCAACTTCCTGAGCCTTGTGATGACCCAGGAGCTCAACCCGAGCGACGTCCCCACTCGCAACATCCCAACCCTGGCTTACGACATCAACAGCCGCACGGGTTTACGCTACGCTTTCCGATCCGGCACCTGGCGCTTTTGGGATCCCGCCGTCGATCTGGCGCCGGGTCAGCAGTTCCAGGAGTTGACCCACAACCTCCTTAACGACTCGCGTATCGATCCAGTGCTGGCTGTGGCCAGCAGCACCGGCAACGTCGATCTGCTCAGCCAGGACGGGGACGCCCTAAACGACGATGTCCACTTCACTCGCCAGGTTGTTGCAACCGATTTCGAAAATCGGAGCGACTTGGCGCTGCTGCTGAATGGCCGAACCTATATCGCTTATGACAACGCTGCCGGCGGGACCGTTGCCTCGGGCGCCGCGGCTGGCGGTCTAGCTACCATTGCAGAGCCCATAAGCTATGACGAAGACGACGACGAGCTCACCACCGCCCAGCTGATTGCCGGCATGTGTCTGGCCTTTTTCGAGGCGGTGAACAACGCACAAAAGGGCATGCCCCAGATGAGCCCCGTCGATGATGAGACGGTGCTCGGCGGGTGGGCTCAGATCTTTCAGCGGACCAGCGAGGGTCAGCGCTATATCGATTTTTACCGACGTAGCTTTCCCAAGATCGCTCGCTTGGTTGCTGAGGATCGAGGGCTGCGCCAGGACGCGATTGCGACACTGCAGAATTTCATGCCCGGCATTCAGGCGATGACCGAAGGTCGCGGTGACGACATAATCCTGGATGCCACGATGCTGAGCAACGCGCTGGATATCTGGCAGCGCCTATCGGATCGCGACTCAGGGCCGCTGTCGGCCTTTATCGAAAGCGAGCTGGCGCGCTGGAACAACCTGGACGACTTTGACGGCCTGACGTTCGACGAATGGGGCCAGCAAATCGGTTTACAGGTGGGCCCGGTTGGCGGCAGCGATGTGCTGTTTGCCAACTCTTTTGAAACCTCGGCCCCCTAAGACCAGGCCAAAATTCTCTGGCGGCCCCACCGATGCCGCGTGCTGGGCGATTTCAGGGCCGCCTGGTTCTTAGGGTCCTATTTTCCTCAGAATCGCAACGGGAAAATTTGCAAACGAAACGGTGAATCCGCATGCTGGGGTCAGGCAAACGGGAGTCTCTTATATGCGTCATTCGCTAGCTGCGCTACTACTCTGCCTGGTGTTTTCGGTACCGACACCGTTTGCTATCGCGGGCGACGCAGAAGATCCCGACAAAATCTACATCGCCAGTCAGCTCGATTGGGTCCTCGGCGACGTCGATGAGCAGCGTCTCGACATGCTGCGGGAAAAGTCCGAAAGCCTGCGGCCGGACGAAGCGAATCGCTTGGCTTACCTGGACGCGCTCGTCGAGGAAGGTGGCGCGGCTCTGCTGCTGGACCAGCCTCGCTATGGACTCGATCGGCTGGAGACAGCAGAACGGATCGCCAATCGCTTTCTTGAGCGGGACGATCTCAAGCGCCTGCGACTGCAGCTCCTCCTATCTATGGCCTACGAGCGGAACCGCAAGCTGAAGCTCGCCGCCGAATCGCTGTCTCGCGCTCAGCAGGTTGTCGCGCTGCGTGAAGGAGCCGGAAGCGCGTCGCAGCTCAAGCTCATCTATCGCCGGGCGAGGCTGTTAACGGCAAACGGCTCGCTGTGGCTCGCCGGCAAGCAGTACCGGTCAGCGCTGCGGCTGACGCGCAAAACCTTTGGCGACGCCAGCCCCGAAACAGTAGAAGCCACCATCGCGCTCGGTACCTTTCTCCGCACGACCGGTGAATACAAAAAGTCGTTGACGGCATTCCGCAGGGCGATCAAGCGCATGCGCAACGCGGATAAGCAGTATCACCCGCTGGCCGTCCCGCTTCTGATGGAGCGGGCGGAGACCGCCTTAACTGGCCCGCTCGCCGAGCACGCGCTCGACCAGATGGCTCTGGCAATTCAGATCATGGATGAGAACGAGGCGTCGTTTTCCACAGAAGAACGGATCGTGGCAGCCTACCGGTACGGTGAAGTGCTGATGCTGCAACATCTGGAGGGTCGGGCCATGGTTCAGTTTAAGAAGGCCTGGGCACTGGCCGAAGCCGACAAACACGCTGATTGGCTTGCGCGCCTTGCCAAGCCAGAGCTGATCAGCAACCCGCTGTTCCGCGCAGGAAACCCGGGCGAGGCCGGCTTTTCGCTCAGTTACAACCTTTCCGCTGATGGCCGACCGAAACAGGTCGAAGTAACCGCAGCGGCAAACGACCACATTGCCGTCACCGAGTTCGCCAAGGACCTGCTGCGAAGCGCGAGAGTGCGTCCGCCCGTGATCGCGGGAGAGGGGCATGCCGTTGATGACCAGCAGCTCATCATGGTGTTTCAGCCTTATGACGGTCGAAACCATCACCAGCCGTTGTTCCACCTGCAGCGCAACCGGCCCCGGGCAACCTTGCGTGACAACTTCCGAAATCGACCGGCTTATCGCCCGGACTTTCGGCCGCCGGCGCCAAGACCTGACGGCCGCAAGGTGCGTGTCTAGGCGAATCGCAGGATCGACAGCGCGCCGGATTATGGTTGGACTCGCACAGTAGGCGCTGCGCTCAGTTCAATGGTGATGCTCACGACGACGCATCATCCGGCGCTGTTCCCACCAGATCGCCGCCACCATGCCGAGGATCCCCCGGCCCGCCCGAAGTGATCCGAGCAGCGTCCCGCTGATTTTTGATCGTCCGATACGCTTCAGGCTCGACACCGGCACCTCCACCATGGACATTCCGTGCTGTATGGCCCGAAGCTGCATCTCGCAGGTCCAGCCGAAGGCGCGGTCCTCCATCGCCAGGCGGTCCAGAGCGCCGACACGAATGGCCCGAAACGGGCCAAGATCGTTAACGTCGCAGCGCCAAAGAAGGCGAATCAGCGCCGACGAAAGCCAGTTGCCAAACTGCTGCTGCGGGGTGAGAGCACCCGGTTCACGGGCGCCCGCCACCCGGTTGCCGATCACCAGGTCCGCACCCTGACCGAGCGGAGCCAGTAATGCCGGGACTTCACTCACATCGACCGAACGATCCGCGTCAACAAAAAGCACGATGTCGTTTCCGTTTGCGCCGCCGCTCCGAACCCGACCCAACGCCCGCAGACAGGCTGCTCCATATCCCCGCTGTTCTTCACTGACCACAGTCGCGCCAGCGTCCCTGGCTACCACCGCGGTAGCGTCACGCGAGTTGTTGTCACATACGACGATATGATCCACAAACACATCACCGGCGGCATCGGTCAGCGCCCAAAGCTCAGCCACCACCAGTCCAACGCTGGGCGCTTCATCCAGCGCAGGAATCACGACCCAAACCCGCGAGCCGTTAAACACCTCGCCGCCCACTTCTGCGACTTGCCGTTGCAACGGTTCGAAAGCGGTACAGCGTTTTACTGGTCATTATGGCAAGCCTCGCTTGAGCGGTAGCCGGTGTTGATCAGAAGACCCGAACTTGCTGTGTTCCATTTCAGCGGCCTGACCGCCGCAGTGGTCTGCGCCACCCTGGCCTACTACTCTCGGCAGGCTTTACCTCCAGACATCACGGTGTTTCTGGGTCTGTGCGGCGCCGGCTTTGTGCTCTCTCTGCTGGGGGACGGTGCCGTCTGGCGAGCTGGCGGCACAATCGGCATGAAGCCGGTGCTGCTGTGGTGTGTTGTCCTGCGTCTGGTTGCGGTCGGTGGCGAGCCGGTCTACGAAGACGACTACTTCCGTTATCTGTGGGACGGCCGGCAGACGGTGGAAAACGGTACGCCCTACGCAAGCGTGCCCTCCGATGCCTTTCTGGACGAAAACGACGACCGCTGGACCGACATCCTGGATCAGATCAACAATCCTGACATCGGCACCATTTATGGGCCGGTCAACCAGTACGTCTTTGCACTCGCATACCTGATCGCGCCGGGCTCCGTGTTTGTGCTCCAGGTGATGATGGCCGCGGCAGATTTGCTTCTGGTTTTGCTCCTTTCGCTGCTGCTCAGAGATCTGGGTCGCGCGACCTTGGCACCGGTGGTGCTCTATGGATTCAGCCCGCTGGTCCTGAAAGAGTTTGCGATGACCACGCACCCGGACGTGCTGATGCTGACCGCCCTCGTGGCCAGCCTGCTGACCTGGCGTCGAGGTCATCTGTCGGCTACCGCAATGCTGCTGGGCATGGCCGTCGCGGCAAAGGTGTTTGCTTTTGTTGTCGCGCCGCTGCTGCTGCGCTGGCGCTGGCGGAGCTGGCTGATTTTTGCGGCAACCGTGCTCGCGTTTCACCTCCCTCTCAGCGGTCGTTTCGGCGGCAGTGCCGGTCTAGCGGCCATGGCCGGGGAGTGGCTGTTCAACGCGCCGCTCTATTATCTGCTGCTGGACAGCCTGGATCTCCGGACGTTGAAAATGACGCTGTTTCTGGTCTTTGCCAGCCTATGCGCCGGCTACTTCTTTGCCAGCCATTATCACCACACAACGCCGCCGGCTCCGCCTCGCGGCGACTGGCTGTATCTGGCGATGCTGCTTGCCGTCCCGGTATTGAATCCCTGGTACTACCCGCTGGTGCTGGTATTTGCGGTGATCTATCCCACAGTCTGGGCCTGGCTGGGCTCCTTCACGGTTCTGCTGGCGTACGCGACCGGACTGCAGCTTCTGCAGCCTGGCCTGCAGCCCTACGAACAGCCCGCCTGGGTGCTTTGGGTCGAGTTTGGACCGGTGGCTGTCGCCCTGCTGGCAACGGCCCTTCGGCCCTTCCTGCAAAAACGACTTAGGCAAGCATCAGCTTGAAACGCTTGTTGAGGTAGTAAACGACCGCAACCAGATCGTTTCGGGTTAGCAGGCCAGCGATCTGCTGTTCCGGCATTTCACAGTTGTACAGACTCGCTGCAAAGTTGGTGGCATTGGCATCCCGAAACGGTTTAACCGTTTTTCGCTTCAGCTTGGCCAGTTCACCAGACTCAGGATCAACAACACAAAACTTCAACTTGCCGTAGTCCCGGACCCTTCCCTTAAAGACGGCTTTGCCCTGGTCGTATAGCGGGTCAACCTGCCGCTGCCGACCCTGTAGCTGCCCGTCCTGGAGCTGAGTTGGGCGGGCGACGCTACCGGACGCTTCCGCAGGGGTGCCCACCAAAAAAAGGCTGCCAAACAATAAGAGGCCGATTGCTTTTTTCATCGGTTTTGTCCTTCGTTAGGGGCTGACGAGACGCCCGTTCAAAAAGCAGACCGTGAAAATCGAAATTTGATCGCAAAACTTCAAAGGGTAGATTACGTGTCGGAAGGAAATGGGAACAGAGCATCCACTAACGGCCGAACCAAATCACGGGGACAGAACAAGGTGCCAGGTCGGCCCTATATGACCGGTTTCGCAGTGATGTCTCGCTAGCGCTAACTGAAGTCACGCCCGAGAGGTTCTCTTGAGAAATTGCACCTGATCCTGACCCCTACACCACCTAGTCGCCAAGCAACAGATGCGGGTCCTAGCTCAACCGTCTGGCTTTCCAAACTAGTGCAAAAACTGCACCAAATCGTAGCAAAAATACCCAAAATGGTGCACAAGTGCAGAGATCTTGCTGTTATCTCCAGAGAGTCCTTTACGCCATCGGCGTATTTGCTATACAGGATGATTCCGCTGACCAAGGAACCAACCTATGCGACGTCACAACTTGATTTCGAATGTCCATACCGATCGGAATGCGACCCGGGAGGTCGCCAAAAACCGATTGGGAATGGCCATCCGCGCGGCACTTTTGCTGCCAGCGGCGGCGACGGTGGTGCCATCGATTTCATCGGCCCAAGACACCGTCATCGAAGAGATCACCGTGACAGCCACCAGGCGAGACGCCTCGGTGCAAGACGTGCCTATCAACATCTCAGCGATCGGCGCAGCGCAGATTGAAGAGCAGGGCTTCGACAATATCAGCGAGCTTTTGGCATACGTTCCGGGTATCAACGCAGTCAATCAAGGTGGCCGTAATGGCAACGAAATCATCGTCCGTGGACTCAACGCCGACCCGCTCGGGCAGGGTGGCGGCAACGACATCGGCACCACGGTAGCCACCTACATTGGCGAGGTTCCGATTCCGCTCGATTTTCGCCTGCGAGACCTGCAGCGGGTGGAGGTTTTGCTGGGGCCCCAGGGCACGCTCTACGGCGCCGGCACCTTGGGCGGCGCCGTGCGCTACATTCCCAACAAACCCAATGCCCAGGAACGGCTATTCCAGGTTCGGGGAGATACTTACTCGATCGGGGAAGGTAGCGGCATCAGCGTTGATGTGGGCGCGACCTTCAACCTGCCTCTGTCAGACACGTTTTCCATCCGTGGCACGGTTGATCGGCTGGATGACAAAGGCTTTGTAGACTACCCCGCAGTCGTTCAGCAGCCCGGGGTGTCCGAGCCGGACGTGGATCTGAATGACCCCGCTGCCGTAGCGGCGAACCTGGCGCCGGTCAGTGATGCCAACGGTCAGGATCTGCTGTCAGGCCGGTTTGCCGTTCGCTGGGAACCCAACGATCGGCTCGACGCCACCCTCACCTACTACTTCCAAGAGGAAGACAACGAAGGGCGAACCGTTTCCAGCAACCGCGGTGCATTCCCGGTTGGTCGCTATGCCTCCGCCAGCCGGGTGCTGGAACCCAACGAGGAAGAGAGCTCGCTGCTGGCGCTCGAGGTGATCGCTGATCTAGGCTTCGCCGAGCTCACCTCCGCGACTGGTCTTGGGAATTACGAGGAAGTAGGACAGCGGGACCAGACAGACCTCCTGATCAGCCTGGAGTATTCCTACGAAACCTTCCCGACCTTCACCGCATTCACCCGGGAAGAGGAGGAAGATGAGTTCTTCAGTCAGGAGGTGCGACTGGTCTCCTCCAATCCGGGGCGCATCAACTGGATTGTTGGCGGCTTTTACAACAAACTTGAAACCGTAGGCTCATCCTCCGAGTTCACCCCGGGCTACGCGGCCTTCGCTGGTTTCGATCGGCCGGACGACCTCGAGTACTTTTCCGCCAGCTCTTCCGAGATCGAGGAAAAGGCGGTTTACGGCGAGATTGGTTTCGAAATCACCGATCGCTGGCAGGTTACGCTTGGCGGCCGCTACTACGAATACGACGTGCAGAGTCAGAGCACGGTCGATTTTCCGCTGTTTGATCCGGGCTTCGTAGCGGCCAGCCTCGGCGAAATCCAAAGTCGGGCCTTTGACCCGGAGCTTGCCCAAAGTGACGACGGCACGCTGCTGAAGATCAACACCTCCTACGACATCACCGAGGACCTCAGCGTGTACGCCACCATCAGTGAAGGATTTCGCCTTGGAGAGAGCAATGGTGGGGGGGCCTGTCCCGACTTTGACCCCAACGCCAGCCAGGGTAACTGCAATCTGGCTCCAGGCCAGCAGTTTGGACCTGGCCCCGACGACTTTGCTCAGTTTGATGAGCGCCAATTCGGGCCGGATACCACTCGAAACCACGAGCTGGGCGTCAAGTCCCGCTGGCTCGATGGCTCTCTGACACTGAACGGCGCGGTGTACTTCGTCGACTGGGATGACCCACAGCTGTCTTCTGCAACCGTCAACGCGAGCATCCCAATTACCATCAATGCCAATGGCGCCGAGTCCAAAGGCCTAGAACTCAGCGCCGATTGGCTGGCGACAGACGATCTGCGGGTTCGCGCCGCCTACAGTTATACCGACAGCGAACTTTCTGCCGCCGTTCCGTCCCTGATCAGAGCGATTACCACGCCGGGTTTCGGCACCGCGTTTGAGGATGGTCAGCCGGGAGACCGCCTGCCCGGGTCCCCGGAGTCGCAGCTTTCCCTTTTTGCCAGCTACGTCCAGTCGCTTCCCAATGGGAAAGACCTCACCTACAACTTCGGATATGCCTGGCAGGACGATGTGCTGTCGCGCACCGGGGCGCGCGGCGATAGTCTGACTCTGGACTCATTCGGCATTGCCGACCTGTCTGTCGTATATGAGTCTGACAGCTGGATGGTGACCGGGTACGTGACCAACCTGTTCGATGAGTTCGCCGAATCGGGTGCGCAAAGCAGTGCGCCTTTCAACCAGGTGGTGGAAGGTGCATCGGTGCGCAGTTTCCTGACTCAGGTGCTTCGTCCGCGTACCGTAGGTGCCCGCTTCACCTACCGATTCTAATAGCCTTGGTATCGGGTGGGCCAAGAGCCCCCCGATTTCCACGGGGACAAAATTTCGGCCGCCGCGCTCATCTCGGGTATGCTCGTGACCCGCCTCGACCTCCTTTGCTGACATGACCGCATACAGCCCTTTGCTGGACCACCTGTCCGCGCTGGCCGCGGGAGAGTATCGGGAAGTACACCGCGCAAGCATTGACATGATTCAGGCGGACGTGCACAACGCGCTGCCCTACTGCCTGCTCGGCCGAATCGCCGGCGACCACGGCAATCACCTCAAAGCGAGAGAACTGCACGAGCGGGCCGTGCAGCTGCAGCCCGAAAACCCTTACTACCAGGCATTTTTCGGCCAGGCTCTCACTACCATTGGCCACCAAAACGCGGCAGCCGACGCTGCTGATGCCGCCGCCAGAAACTTTGTAGAAAACGCCTATCTCGCCGATACGATCGGCGTGATCTACAGCCGCACCGGGTTTCACGAACAGGCGGTGGAGTTCTTCGAGCGGGCTGTGGCGTTAAACCCGGGCCCGGCAAACTACCACTACAACCTGGCCGCTGCATATCAGTTTCTGGGTCGCTTCGCGGAAGCCGAGACATGCTACAAAGACACGCTGCAGAGAGACCCTAATTCACACCGCGCCTGGTCTTCGCTGGTAGGGCTGCGGCGTGCGGAGGCTGAAAACAACCCGCTGGATGAACTCAAATCTCGTTTTGAGTCAGCTCGTCACGACGCTGACGCAGCCCTGCACCTGGGGCACGCCATTGCTAAAACCCTTGAAGATCTGGGCCGCTATGAGGAGAGTCTAGAGTGGCTGCACCTGGCCAAAAAACTTAAGCGAGCGTCACCCAACCCAATCAACTATCCGTCGCTGTTTTCAGCGGCCCGGGCCACTGCGGCTGGGGTTGTCAATAAAGAGAAACAGTCCGCTGGGGCTGACGAACCCATATTTGTGATCGGCCTGCCGAGAACCGGTACCACGCTGGTCGATCGAATTCTTTCATCCCACCCGCTCGTCACCTCAGCCGGCGAGCTCAACGTATTTCCGGGACTCATCAAGGAAGCTGCAGGCACATCCTCCAATCACGTGCTGGATAGTGACACGCTGGGCGCAGCCGGCGAACTGCCGCTTGCGGCTATCGGCGAAGCCTATAGAAAAACGGTTGGACCAAGGATCGGTGACTCCTCTCCCCGCTTCGTCGACAAGATGCCGCTGAATTTTTTCTACGCTGCACTGATCCATCGAGCGCTCCCCAATGCCAGGATCATCGTACTGCGACGAGGTGCCATGGACAGCTGCCTCAGCAACTACCGTCAGTTGCTGACCACCTCGCACTCCTACTACCACTACACCTACGATCTGGAACAAACGGCCGATTTTTACCGGCAGTTCGACGGGCTAATGGGTTGGTTCAAGTCACAGCTGCCTTCTGACCGATTCATGGAGATTGCTTATGAATCCATCGTGCACGATCAGGAGGCGCAGACCCGTCGGCTGCTGGACTTCTGTGGTCTACCCTGGGATCCGACCTGCCTCAACTTCCATCTGAATAAGGCGCCGGTTTCAACCGCCAGCTCGGTTCAGGTGCGGCAGCCCTTGTATTCGGGTTCAATCGGCCGCTGGAAGCGCTACGGCGATAAGCTTGAGACGCTACGCAACAGTTTGGCCGAACTTGCCGAGAGCTAATCGAAACCTGGGGGTCAGGACCAAGTACCAGGTCGGCCCACCATAACTGGTGTCGTAGTAACATCTTCCCGGAGCTAACTGCAGCTGCGTTAGAGAGTCCTCAATGAAACATGGCACCCGTCTTATTCCCCGGGGTCTTATCTGGATTGCTGAGGAGAAAGTGATTTTGGGCAACCCGAATTTGTGGCGCTACAGACGAATCGACTCCTGAATTTTTTGGGGTCCAGCAAAGGGGTCAGGTTAACTTTCCGACGGCGGGCAGCAGCAGCAAAGGGGTCAGGTTAACTTTCCGACGGCGGGCAGGAAAACTTTGTAGGAAAGTTAATCTGACCCCTTATCGTTTGGAAGGACCTGTGCCACATGACGCGCTCGCAATACCCTAGGGATACTACGCTCGGCACAACGGGAGAACCACACATGCACGCATCCAGATGGTTGGCCACTGCGGCCCTGCTTTTTATCACGCCGATGCTTCAAGCCGAATCGGCGTTTGATGGCCACTGGGTCGGCGCCATCGACATCCCCACCGGGGCCTTGGAAATCGATGTTGACCTTGAGTCCGATGACAACGGAGTAGTCAGCGGCGACATTTCAATTCCCGTGCAGTCGCTGATCGACATTGGCCTGATCGACGTAGCGGCGGAAGAACGGACCATCGCGTTCCGCATTCCGAACATACCCGGCGACCCCAACTTCACCGGGACCCTAGATGACAGCGGTGAGACCATTGAAGGCACGTTCTCTCAGGGCGGCGGCACCCTGCCATTCCGGCTTGAACTTGAACGGCTTGCCGAGCGCGCTGCCGCTGCCCTTGAGGGACTTGACGCAGAGATCGAACAGGCGCTTACCGACTTCAATGTTCCGGGCCTCGGCATTGCCATTGTGGCCGGTGGCGATGTGGTCTACGCCAGGGGCTTCGGGTATAGGGACATGGACAAAGAACTGCCAATGACGCCGGATACCCTGTTTGCGATCGGCTCCACGACCAAAGCCATGACGTCGACGGTTCTGGGCGTGCTCGTAGATGACGGAGCGCTGGAATGGGACGAGCCGGTCCGGCGCTATCTACCGTCCTTTAACCTCGCCGACGCGGGCATCGCCGCGCGCATCTCAACTCGGGATCTGGTGACCCACCGCAGTGGCCTGCCGCGCCACGATCTGCTCTGGTACAACAACAACGGAGGCACCCGGGCGGAGTTGATCGCCCGGTTTGAACACCTCGAGTTTACCGCCGACCTTCGTGAGCGCTTCCAGTACAACAACCTGATGTACATGACGGCAGGCTACCTCGCGGGCGAGCTCAGCGGGTCAACCTGGGAGGAGGTGATGCGGTCCCGCCTGTTTTCACCGCTGGGTATGGAACGCACCAACTTCAGCGTGGCGAAGTCGCAGGCGGACGCCAATCACGCACGCCCTTACCGGGAGAACGACGACGATGAACTGGAGGAGATTCCGTTCCGATCGATTGACCTGGTAGGACCAGCCGGATCGGTCAACTCAAGCGTCAACGAGATGGCGCGTTGGCTCCAGTTCAACCTGGACGGCGGCCGCGCGGGCGATGCGCAGCTGGTTGACCGCGCCACGCTGGCCGACATCCACAGCCCACACATGACCGTGCCCTCCACCTCCACCCGGGACGACATTGTCTCTGCGGGCTACGGCCTTGGCTGGGGCGTCAGCGTTTACCGGGGGCATCGCCGTCTTGGCCATGGTGGCGGCATCGACGGGTTCATTACTTCGGTCATCCTGTTTCCCGACGACAACCTGGGCCTGGTGTCGTTTACCAACGTGGGATCGAATCTTGGGGATCTGTTCAACCGGGTTGCGGCCGACCGCATTCTGGGCCTTGAACCGGAGGACTGGGTAGGCGAGGCCCTGGAGCAGCGCCGCAAGGGTAAGTCCGTTGCTGAGGAAGCCGAGAAGAAGCGGGATGCTGAGCGCAAAACGAAGACTCGGCCGTCTCACCCCATCACAGACTACGTCGGCAGCTACGCTCACCCGGGCTACGGAGTCATCACGATCAGTGAGCGCAGCGGTCGCAACAACCTGTCGCTCAACTTCAACGGTATCGACGCCCCGCTGGCCCACTGGCACTACGACACGTGGAACGGTGCCGAAACCGAGGGTGACCCCACCTTTGAGGACACAAAATTCCTGTTCCGCACGAACATAGAGGGCAATATCTCGTCACTGGAAGCCCCCTTTGAATTGACGGCCTCGCCGATTGTGTTTGAAAAACAGCCAGACCCTCGCCTGTCCGACCCGGAATACCTTAAACGCTTTGTCGGCGGATATGCGGACGAGGTCACCCAACGCACCGAGCGCATCACCCTGTCCGGCAGCCAGCTACAGCTCGCCATTGCGGGTCAGCCGGTCTACACGCTGGTGCCCACGGTGTCCGGCCGGTTCGCCATCGAGGGGCTGCAGGGGTTTTCGGTGGGCTTCGTCCTGGATGACAACGGGCGTTCTTCCCGCATCATCTATTACCAGCCCAACGGTGTTTTTGAGTCGGAGCGCCAGGAAAAGCCAGACAAATAAGCCAGGGGTCAGAGAGCTGATTCCCAGCGACGAGCCAACTCTTCATCTACGAGCGGGATAAACGCCTCGTACTCCTGAAAGATCGGCTCGAAGGCGTACACGCGAAACTCTCAAATCGTCGAGCCTGGGCTTAGCCAAAGCGGGTCGTAAAGTAGACCAGCGCAGACAGGCCAAGCCAGGCTGTAAACATGAGCAGATAAGGCCAGCGACGCAGCCAGAGTCTGGCCGCCAGCAGTGTCGTCGACGCGGTGCCAGCCAGAGCGATCAGGACCGGCATTGCCGCCAGCGTGCCAGTCCCGGTGATCGCCGTCTGGATCGCAATACTGGCCCACTGCGCGGGCAGCAGCGCGAGAAACCAATCGGGCAGCACGCCGGGAAAAGCGTAGACGATCAGCAAAACAGATCCCTCGCCGGCGACGACAAATAGCGCCATCCACCAACCTCTATCAGACATCGTTTTCGCAAAAAGCGCGCCGCGCGCGGCGAAACTGAGGCTTGCGATGACCATGGCCAATACCGTTGAGAAAGGGTGAGGGAGCGATTGCATGCCCAGCGAAAGAGCCAACACGATTAAGCACGCTGCATTCAGCAAAGCCAAAACAACGCCGACCCAAAAGCGTCCAGAAGTTGCAGCCGCAATGATGCCAACGCCCATCAGGCCTAAGGTGAGTATTGGGCCGCTCACCACAGCGAGCGGTGATGGTTTTTGCGAAAGAAGCAGCAGAACGAGAACCGGGATCGCGACGCCGGCCAGCACCGTGGTGCACCAGGCTGGCACTCGCGAAGTGAGTATTCCGGTAGACGCTTTGAGCCGCATGGCAAAGATACTGACCGAAGCGCCCGGCATTGTCGACCGCTTGTACCAGCCATATTGTGGCACTAACACTTAACGGGAAGGCATGCTCTTAGGACCTTTTCGAACTGGCACTTAGCCAGCCCTACGCGTGAGTTCACAAGTGCGTCAATTAGGATATGCTTTGGATATAGCTCACTGAATTCGAACCCGCCATGAGCATCGCGTTATCCCAGCGCCTATTGGTACTGGCCAGCCTACTTTCGCTGTGTGGGGTCGGACTGGCCAGCGAAGGCAACGCTGACCCAGTTTGTTACTCACCGGAATTCTTATGCATCGACAAGCAGGCCGTTGCGAGAGGCGGTCGCGTCGTCGCCGGCATCCGAAACGTGAGCATCGGTTGTTCGGGTTCTCGCATGGCAAAAACCGAATACGAATTCCAGCCACACAGCGAAGTCAGGCTTTTTGTGCGACTCATTGACAATGACTCGGAATGCGCCATTAGAACCATCGGCGGAGCCATACAGCATTCGGTCTTTTGTGAAGAATGTGCTTGGCTTAGAGAAGCTACGGTCACTCCAGACCCCTCCGTCATAGGTATGGTGCGCCCAAGTTCATTTATGAACTACTCTACTGGCACTGCTTCCGCGACGGCCAATCCGGAAAATACTAAGCAGTAGAGAAATCAGGCATCCCTGACGGAGGCCAGGGCGCTAGCTCATCAGGAGAATCAGCACATGGCGCTCAGTCCTCTGGAATGCCTGCCAGATCGAGCACAAAGGCCCACATCTCGGCTCGATCGCGGTAGCGCTGGAAGCGGCCCGACGAACCGCCATGGCCGACCTCCATGTCGGTTTTTAACAGCAGCAGGTTGTCGTCCGTTTTGTTGGCTCGGAGCTTCGCTACCCACTTGGCGGGTTCCCAATATTGCACCTGGGAATCATAAAGGCCGGTAGTCACCAGCAGGTTGGGATAGTTCTGTGCTTTTACCTGGTCATAGGGCGAGTACGAGAGCATATAGTCGTAGTGCGCCTTGCTGGCCGGATTGCCCCATTCGTCGTACTCATTGCTGGTGAGGGGAATAGTGTCATCGGCCATGGTGGTGACCACGTCGACAAAAGGCACCGCGGCGACAACGCCGCGGTAAAGCTCCGGCGCCATGTTGATCACGGCACCCATCAGCAGGCCACCGGCAGACCCACCCATCGCAAACACTCGGTCAGCGTCGCCGTAACCTTTGCCGACCAACGCGCGAGTGACGTCGATAAAGTCGGTGAACGTATTAATCTTGTTGAGCATTTTGCCCTGTTCATACCACTGCCGACCCAATTCCTGTCCACCGCGAATGTGGGCGATGGCATACACATAGCCTCGGTCCAGCAGCGCCAACGTCGAAATAGAAAATGAGGGATCGCGGGATGATCCATAGGACCCGTAGCCATACACCATCAGCGGGCGGTCTGCGTAAAGCTCGAACGGTTTGCGATAGACCAGTGAGACGGGCACCGCCGTGCCATCGCGGGCCTCGATCATGAATCGCTCGCTCTGATAGTTTTCCGGATCAAAATCGCCCAGTATGGGCTCGCGCTTACGTAGGCTGCGCTCCCCGCTGCGCATGTCGTAGTCGAAGACTGAGGTGGGCGTGGTCAGCGAGGTGTAGGTATAGCGCAATATGTGACTATCCAGTTCTTTGCTGGCGCCGATATACATCGTGTATGCCGGTTCATCCGAGTCGATAAAGAACTCGGGTGTATCACTATTTTGCGGTAGGACTCGGAGTTTACGGAGGCCTTCGCTGCGCTCGTTGACCACGACAAAATCCTGAAACAGCTCAAAGCCGTGTAGCAGCACATCATCACGATGGGGAACCACTTCGCGCCATGCGTCCCTGTTGCTGCGCTGGGCTAAGTCTGTCTCCATCAAACGGAAGTTTTCGGCGTTCCAGTTGGTGCGGACAAAAAATCGGTTACCCGTATCGTCTACCGAATACTCGTGGTCGGCGGACCGCGGCAGAAATGGTTCAAATTCTCCCAGGGGCTGGTCGGCTCGCAGCATCCTCACCTCGTCAGAGGTGGTAGATCCCAGGTTCAGGTATATCCAGTCGCGGGACTTCCCCCGCTCGAGCGACAGGTAAAAGCTGGTGTCTTTTTCCTCATATACGAGTACATCGTCAGCCGTATCGGTGCCGAGCACATGGCGGAAAACCTGGTAGCCCAGCAACGTCTGCGGGTGCTTGCGAATGTAGAACAGCGTTTTCCCATCGGCGGCCCAGGCAAAAGATGGACTGGCATTTTCGAGGCGATCGACGTAAACCTCGCCGCTCTCCAGATTTTTGAAGCGGATGGTGTACTGGCGTCGGCTGACCGAGTCCTCAGCCCAGGCTAATATCCGCTGATCGTCGCTGACCTCCCACCCACCGACGTTGAAATAGTCATAGCCCTCGGCAAGCTCATTGACGTCAAGAATCACCTGCTCCGGCCCATCTTCGCTGCCGCTGCGCCGCGCGTAAACCGGGTACTCCTGGTCTTCGGTATAGCGCCGGTAGTACCAGTACTCGCCAAACTGTAGGGGCACCGAGGAGTCGTCCTTCTGAATTCGCGACACCATTTCTTCGTATAGGACGTCCTCTAGTAGCTTGGTGTGCGCCGTCATGGTTGCGGTATAGGCGTTTTCGGCTTCCAGATAGGCCAACACATCCGTGTCGGCGCGATCGTCGTCTCGGAGCCAGTAGTAATCGTCGACGCGCGTTTCGCCATGCGCCTTCAGTCTATGCGGCCGCTTCTCCGCTGCCGGAGCCTGCAATTCCTCGGTCAGCTTTTCTTCCATGGCCTGTTCGGGGGCGGGGGACTCCGAGCCACATGCTGAAAGCAGGCCAGCAAAGAGTAGTATTCCGGTGAACTGTAAAACTCGAGGCATGGGCAAGAATCCTGGCAGAGGCCAAAAATTAGAGCGCCATAAGATAGCGTTGCCGCCGACGCGATGCACATGGCAGAAGGGCCAGCAAGGTAGAATCTCGTTTTTCTGCGGGTTGGAGCTCTGAGCATGCGTTGGTTTGCTGTATTCGTTGCGACGTTGGCGGTTTACACCTTAGCCGGTAAAGCCAGTTCGGAAGAGTCGATAAAAACCATGGCCGATGTTTTGGCGGAAGCTTCGGCTTCCGACTGGCGGATTCCGGACCCTGAAATGACGCTCTATCTAACCCTGAAAAGCGGGACGGTGGTTATTGAGCTGGCATCGGAATTTGCACCCAGTACGGTCGCTAACATCCAAAGGCTGATGAAGGCGCAGTACTTCGACGGCCTTTCAATCAACCGGGTCCAGGAAAACTACGTTGTGCAGCTGGGTGATCCACAGGCGGAGGATGACGCCGCCCGCCCCCACGGCTTGCCGAACACGCTTGAGCCTGAGTTTTTTCGACCTCGTTCCGGACTAAGCTTCGTCGAGCTCGCCAGCGATGACGCTTATGCCGACACCGTTGGTTTTGCCAGCGGATTCCCCATGGGCGCCGACAAAGAACGGGCGTGGCTGACCCACTGCTATGCCATGGTTGGCGTCGGGCGCGGTTTACCACCCGACAGCGGCATCGGCACCGAGCTGTATGTCGTCACCGGGCACGCCCCGAGGCACCTGGACCGCAACGTTACGTTGGTAGGGCGAGTTCTTCAGGGTATGGAGCTGCTGACGACGCTGCCCCGGGGCACGGGAGCATTCGGGTTCTACGAGCACGAATCGGAGCGAATCCCCATTGAGTCCGTGCGTTTCGCCTCCGACATCCCGTTAAGCGAGCGACTGGACCTGAAAGTGCTTCGCACGAACACCCCAACCTTTCAGAACCTCATCAAATCGCGTCAATTCCGAACAGACAACTGGTTCGTCGACACGGCGGGACGTATCGGCGTCTGCAACGTGCCGATTCCAGTCAGCGAAAATAGATGATTGGGGATAGTCCTTATTCTGAAGCCGGGACTATCGCGAACGGCTCGACGCTGGAGACTCGTCGGGGCGATGGAGGCGTCGTTACTGTGTGAGTCTCGACGGCACCCGCGGCCGACCCCATGGTTCGCTGAGTCTCGTGCATGGCGACCGGGCCCACCCTCTGTGCTAAGGCGTTTCCGCCGCCATCGTCGCGGTCCTGATGATGACGGCAGCGATGTTGAGGTTGCATCGTATCAGCCCCTTGATGAACAGAGTTATTGGACAGTGCAGGAGCCTCAAAGCTTTCGTCGATGCAAAAAATCAAGTAGCGTCTCACGCCGCTGAGCAACCGGGAAAGGAAATGTCTGAAAGCAACCTCTGGCTGACCGTCGGCAGCTGTGTGTTTTTTATGGGCCTGGTCGCCTGGGTTTCCTACCTCAAGACGCGAGGCGAGGTTGATACCAAGGACGGGTATTTTCTAGCTGGGCGCGGTCTGACCGGTGTATTTATCGCAGGCTCGATGCTCCTCACGAACCTGTCCGCAGAACAGCTCATCGGACTCAATGGTTCTGCCTATGGTTACAACATGAGTAGCATGGCTTGGGAAGTCACTGCCGCGTTTGCCACCATCTGCATGGCGTTGATCTTCCTTCCTCGCTATCTCGCAGGCGCCTTCACTACGCTGCCAGAATTTCTTAAGAACCGGTTTGACGACGATGTGCGCCGCATGTCGGTGATTCTGTTTATGGTCGGCTATGGCCTTGTAACCATTCCTTCGGTGCTCTATTCGGGCTCGATTGCGGTACTTCAGCTGTTTGATGTGCCTTCGCTGCTCGATCTGTCCTACAGCAGAGCGTTGGTACTGACTATCGTCGCCATTGGCTGCGTCGGCGCCGTCTACGCCATCTTCGGAGGACTCAAGGCGGTAGCCGTTTCGGACACGCTTAACGGTTTGGGGCTGCTGGTCATCGGAATCATGGTTCCTGTCCTTGGATTGGCTGCGTTAGGTGATGGAAGCGTCCGAGAGGGGTTGCAGGTGATCACCAGCACCAACACGGAAAAACTCAACGCCATCGGCGGGCCAAGCGACCCCACGCCTTTCGCCACGATTTTCACCGGCATGATCTTCGCCAACCTGTTTTATTGGTGCACAAATCAGTACGTGATCCAGCGGACGCTTGGCGCTAAGAACCTTGCTGAAGGCCAGAAGGGCGTCCTGCTATCCGGGTTTTTCAAGATCCTTGTGCCTTTCATGATGATGATCCCTGGCGTGATCGCGTTTCATCTCTATGGCCCGGAGTTAGCAAGCATCGACCTGGCCTATCCCCGGCTGATCCGGGACGTATTGCCCGTAGCCATGTCTGGCTTCTTTCTAGCGGTTTTGCTGGGGGCCGTCTTCAGCTCGTTTAACTCGCTCCTCAACAGTGCCGCAACGCTTTTTTGCCTCGACGTTTACGCGCCGATGCAAAAAAGGCCGCTCAGCGACGCGGAAATGGTTCGCGTGGCGAAAAAGGCCAGTGTCGTCATCGCGCTGTTTTCGTTTGTAGTGGCGCCGCTATTGCAGTACGCGCCGGAAGGTCTTTGGCAGATCATTCGAATTTTTACCGGCTTCTACAACATCCCTGTCGTTGTAATCGTCATTGTGGGCCTGTTCACTCGCCGGGTTCCGGCGTTTGCCGCTAAGACTGTGATCGTGTTTCACGTGATTGCCTACGGCCTTGCAAAGTTTGTGTTTGATGACATCGTTACCCTCCACTTTCTACACCTTTACGCGGTGCTATTCGCGCTTGAGGTGGCCATCATGCTCGTAGCCGGTTTGCTGCAGCCTACGCCGGACACGTGGCAGTACGACGCTCGCGATCTGGTGGACTTGACACCTTGGCGATTTGCCATCCCCGCCGCAGGTTCGCTGTTCTCCATGGTTGTATTCCTTTACCTGTTATTTTCACCGATTGGATTAGTTGGAGGCATGAGTGGACAGTTTTGGTTGATATGTTGCGTTTTAGCGACATTTAACGCCGTTCTCTGGACGTTTTACGCGCGCCGTCGCGTTGGTTAGCCGAAACAAGGCCATGTTCGGAAAAAAATGACAAAAAATACAAACGTTTGCATTTTTTTGTGGCAAGGAGTAGAAAGACGACTGGGTTGATACGAGGAGGACACCATGCGACTTTCTTGGAGACTGGTTACAGCGCTGACCACCGCTGCAGCATTTCAGGTAAGCCTGATTGCTCCGGCATCCGGCCAGCCTTTGGAAGAAGTAATTGTCACCGCGCAAAAGCGCGAACAAAGCCTCAGCGACGTTCCCGTTGCTGTGTCGGTTTTAGGGGAGGAGGTGATCGAAAGCGCCTTCGCTAACAACCTCGAAGATTTACAGGCGCTGGTGCCCTCGGTGAACTTCCGGACCGGCAACACCACGCGCAACAGCGCTCTCACCGTACGCGGCATTGGTACAGTCTCATTCAGTATCGGCGCCGAGCCGAGCGTTTCTACCGTTGTCGACAACGTGGTTTTGGGCAGGTCAGGCCAGGCATTCGGCGACCTCTACGACCTCGAACGGATTGAGGTGCTGCGCGGTCCGCAGGGCACGCTGTTTGGGAAAAACGCCTCTGCCGGTGTCGTGAATATCACGACCCGTCGTCCGACGGATGAGCTCGAAGGCTATATCAGCGCAAGCTTCTTCCAGGACAACGAGTCGCAGTTTCGGGGTCGCGTCTCTGGCCCGCTCACAGACAATCTGCGCGGCAGTCTGACGGTGCTAAGCAGTGATTTTGACGGCTACATCCGCAACGTATTCAACAACCAGACGGTCAACGGCTACGACAAGCAGGGCGCCCGCGCAATGCTTGACTACGACGTCTCTGATAACACCAACGTCCTGTTCATCTTCGAGGACTATGACGCTGACAACAATTGCTGCGCTGACCTTGAAGCGCGGCCCAGCGGTCGGAATCCCGCCTCCGAAGCGGCTCCAAACGGGACCGGACTGGATCTAGACCAGCGCCTGGTTGATCATGATTTCGAAACGCGGACGCTCGACTCAACCACCGCGATGTCGGTCCAGATTGACCACGACATGAGCAATTTTTCGCTGACCTCGATCACCGCGGTTCGCAACTGGGACAACACGGAATTTCGTGAGGGCGACTTCACGTCTATCGCTGGCGACAGCAACCTGCCCGTGTTCGGCGTGCCTTTTCAGCTCCACGACGTAGGGCCGCAGGAATGGCGTCAGTTTTCACAGGAACTGCGCCTCACCTCTACCGCGGACGGGCCGCTCCAATATCAGGTGGGTTTGTTCTATTGGAACATCGACTCGGAGCGCAATTTCACCCGAGAAGCGAGCTGCCAGAACAACAACGGCCAGCTCAACGCCGCTATTTCTGATCACCTGGCCAACACACTAGGACTGCCCAACTCAGATGCGGACGTTGCCGCGTTTATTACCGCCAACAACATCACGTGCAACGCGAACGACATCGTATCAGCGACCGGTTTCATGGATACAGAGTTTGATAACATCGCGATCTACGCTGACGGCACCTACGATATCAACGATACCTTCCGCGCGCTGTTTGGCCTGCGCTATACCCGGGACGATGTGAGCTTCAGCCACAACCGGATCAGCAACGATGAGTTTGGACGCCGTGGCGTCGGCGTGCGGCCGCGTACGGAAAACACCGACTTCTCGGGGTCGACCGACGACAACGATCTATCCGGTCGAATCGGCCTGCAGTGGGATTTCAGCGACTCGGCGATGGCGTACGTCACGTACAGCACCGGCTACAAGGGCCCGGCATTCAATGTGTTTTACAACATGAGTGCCAACGATCTAAATCCGATCCTGGCGGAGGAATCAGAGGCGATTGAACTCGGCTTGAAGTACTCGGCGGACTGGGGGCTGATTAACCTGGCGATCTACGACACTGAAATCGAAAACTTCCAGGCAAATGACTTCGACGATTCGGATGGTACTACCATCACCGGCTTTACCAACGGCGGCGATGTCGAGACCAGCGGCATCGAACTCGATTTTCTGATTCAGCCCACCGACAACATCACTTTGACCGGTGGCTTTGCCGTTTCGGATGCAGAGTCGACGACGGGTGCGCCGCTGCCTTTTGCACCTGACGTTAAAGCTTCCATTGGCAGCCAGTGGGAATACCCGCTCAGCTCCGGGGGCCGACTCCAGCTAAACGCCACGTATATCTATACCGACGAGAAGCTGTCCGGAAACATCGGCCAAACCGCGGAAAACCCGTTTCTGCTACCCGACTACAGCATCCTCAACGGCAGTTTTGGGTACCACAGTGACGACGACCGATTTAGTGTCACGCTCATCGGCCGCAACCTGACCGATGAGCGCTACACCACAACCTTCTCCGGTGACGGGTTCCGCTATCAGATTCCGAGGGACGCTGAGCGATACTTCGGGATTAACGTGAGAACAAATTTCTAAAGATTCTCTGGATCAACGGGTAGCCTTCGGGCTACCCGTTGAAGCCCGCACGATCAGCTGTGGTCTGGGCAAACTGGGCTGCCGAGGTTTCAGACCCTGGCCCAAACGCAGCAAGCTGCGAACGCAGTGCTGACCAATCTCGTACATGGGCCAGGCCACTGTCGTCAGCGGCGGATTCACAAGTCTGGAGAGTTCGATGTCGTCATGTCCGGCGACCGACATATCGTCTGGAACTTGAATTCCTCGCAAACGCAGCGCGTGGATCAGCGCGATCGCGCTGATATCGTTCCAGGCAAAAACCGCGGAGGGGACCGGAGACAGGTCAACAATGCGTTCGGCGATGTGGTCAGCGCTTTGAACGGTTCCGTCAAACGCAAAGATGAGATCCGGGTTATAGTCCAGTCCGTTTTCCGCTAGCACCTGGCGATAGGCCTGCATCTTCGGCTCCCGACCGGGCGGCGGCGTGGGTCCACGGACAAATCCAATCTGGCGATGGCCAAGCTCGATAAGGTGGCGCATGATATCCAGGCTGCCTCCCACCCGATCGCAGCTAACGTGGTAACGGGCGTCGGGTCTATTCACATGCATGATCGGCACCGGCGAGGGCAACTTGTCGTAATAATCCTGGGGGCAGCGGGCCATGGGGACCAGCAACCCATCTACATCCAGCTCCAGAAACAGGCGGACTGCGGCGCGCTCGGCGGACTCCTGGCCTAGCGTGTCGTTGATCACAATGCGCATATCGTGTTTAGCCGCTTCGGTCTCAATTCCCCGCGCCAGCGCGGCGAAAAACGGATTGGTCATATCAGGTATTACCAAGCCGATCAGCCCGCTGCTGCGTTTGACCAGAGTTCGGGCGGCCCGGTTAGGGACGTACCCCAGTTCCTGGGCAATCGCATCGATCCGCTCGCGCGTAGCCGGCCGCACACGGGCACTGCCCTGCAGCGCTCGCGTGACTGTCGAGGGAGCTACATCCGCGGCTCGGGCGATGTCCTTAATTGTGACTCGTTTTTTGACAAAACTGGTCATGCAGAGCACTGATCACATTGAGTTTTTTTATTTTAGCGCATATCGAGAAAGGCATAATGCAAACGTTTGTATTGTCCCTGTTCGCCGAGTAATATTGAGCCAGGCTTCCACCGGAAGCCCGAGGAAATCAGCGTCATGAGCGAGTACTACAAACCCCGATTACGGTTTTTCGAAAGCGCCGGCGGACAGCGCCACATCGCCCGAGACGATCACTACCTTTACCGCCAGGCGGATCCAATCTACCGCGCCGCAATCATTGGGACCGGCACCATCGGGATGGAACATATGCGGGTGGCTGCACTACTGGGACGTATTCGGGTGCACGGTATCTATGACGCCAGCGCTCATAGCATGGAGGTGGCCAGCGAAGAGTACCGACGGTACAGCGACGACACGCTGGTGCGCTACCAATGTGTCGAGGACGTCTGCCGTGACGCTGACGTCGACGTGATCTTCATTTGTACGCCCAACCACACCCATATCGATGTACTTAGAGTGGTGGCCCAGGGTGGAAAAGCCCTATTTTTGGAAAAGCCGATGGCGACAACGCTCGAAGACGCGGGCGCGATCGCGACGATGGCGCAGCAGTATCCGTCGTTTATTCAAGTGGGTCTGCAGTACCGGTTCAAAGCCCCTTATCTGGAGGCTTATCATGAGGCCCTCGAGCGGCGGGTGCTTGGGCGACTTCACAGCGTGGCGATGCGCGAATTCCGACCACCCTTCCTTGACAAGGTGGCTCAGTGGAACAAGTTCGCTCGCTACAGCGGCGGCACGCTGATCGAAAAGTGCTGCCATTACTTTGATCTGATCAATCTGTTTGCCGGTTCCCGGCCCCGCCGCGTTTATGCGGTAGGCCAGCAGGCAACCAACTACAAAGACTTCGAATACGGCGGCGAGCGCTCGGATATCGATGACCTCACAAGTACCATCATTGAGTATGAAAGCGGCGTGCACGCAACCTTTTCACTCAGCATGTCAGCGCCGAATTTTTACGAAGACCTGACGTTGTGTGGGTCTCGAGGCCGACTGGTCGCAACGGAGTCTTTCGACTTTCAGCGGAGCGACAAGTCCGAAGCTTCCATCACTATTGAGCTGGGTGAACACGGGCCGTCCCGCCATACCGATTTGAGCTATACCGATCTGGTGGAAACCAGCGGTCACCATGGTGGCACCTTCTTTGAACACGTCGCGCTCGCGGATCGGCTCGACGGGAAACCATCCGCGGCCGCTACACCGCTTCAGGGATTGTGGTCTGTGGTGGTAGCCGCGGCCGCCCAGGCTTCGATCGACAGCGGCAACCCAGTGGAAATCGAGGCGTTGATCGAAAGCCATCAGCTAGGCGATCTGTTAGCTTCCGAACAAGGAATAGACTAATGAACACTCTTAACGTGGGCGACCGAGCCATGCCAAGCGTCGGTCTGGGTACTTGGAAAATCGAACGAACAGAGGCTGCTCGAGTCGTTCGCAATGCCCTGGAACTCGGGTACAGGCACATCGACAGCGCGGCCGACTATGGAAATGAGGTAGAAACCGGCGAAGGCATTAACGCGGCTCTGACATCGGGCGCGGTTTTGCGCGACGACCTTTGGGTCACCTCCAAGCTCTGGAACACCTATCACCGCAAGGAGCATGTACGAGCCGCGTGCGAGCGATCCCTCAAAGATCTTCAGCTTGAGTACCTGGATCTATATCTGATTCATTTTCCCATCGCCAGTCCATTTGTTCCCTTTGACGAGCGCTATCCGCCGGAGTGGGTTCAACCTGGGCACGACGCGATGGTTCTGGAGCCGGTACCGCTGCAGGAAACCTGGCATGCGATGGAATCGCTCGTGGAAGCAGGTTTGGTACGGGAGATCGGCGTGTGCAACTACAACACCGGGTTGCTGCATGACCTCATGGCCTACGCCAAAATCAAACCTGCCAATCTGCAGGTAGAGTCTCACCCGTTCCTGACCCAGTCTAATTTGCTTCGTACAGCTCAGAGCTACGGACTCCCCGTTACAGCCTTTTCTCCCCTCGGCGCGCTGTCTTACGTGTCGCTCGACATGGCTACTGATGCCGATACGGTGCTCACCGCCCGCCCTGTGGTCGAAGCCGCCAGCCGGGTCGGTCGAACGCCGGCACAGGTCGTGCTGCGCTGGGGCGTGCAGCGCGGCACAGCGATCATCCCAAAAACGACACAACCGGAGCGGCTAAAAGAAAACCTCGCGTTGTTCGACTTTGAGCTTACCAATGACGAGATGACTGCCATCTCCGATCTCAACGTCAATCGCCGGTTCAACGATCCGGCCGATTTTTGTGAGGCGGCGTTTGGCCGTTTCCACTCTATCTATGATTAAGGAGCGCACCCATGGCTCTAGAACTCACCGCTGAGCCGGTCCGCGTCTCTGGCCAGCAAGAATTCGACGGCGTTTTTCCACTGGTGTATCAACGCACCTCCGACGCCGCCTCGCTGGACCAAACCCGAAGCTGGATCAAGACCCGGAAGCAAGAGCTCGTCAACGAAGCCTCGCGCCACGGCGCGGTGTTGCTGCGCGGTTTTCCGGTCCGGGACGCCAATGATTTTGATGCGGTAATAGACGCCTTCGGACTTGAGAGTTTTACCTACGAGGAATCGTTATCCAACGCCGTGAGGGTGAATCTGACGCCCAGGGTATTTACCGCCAACGAAGCACCGAAAGAGGTTTCGATCTTTCTTCACCACGAGATGGCGCAAACACCGCTGTTTCCGTCACGCCTCTTTTTCTGCTGCGAGACCGCCCCGACTAAGGGCGGTGAGACGCCCCTGTGCCGTTCGGACGTCCTGCTCACCCAGCTTAAAGAGCGCAAACCCCAATTTGTGGAGCAGTGCAAGCGCCTGGGCGTACGCTATGTCAATGTGATGCCGCCGCACGACGACGCCGAGTCCGGTCAAGGGCGCAGCTGGCGTTCTACGCTCAATGCTCAAGATCGCCAGGCCGCCGAGACGCGGCTTGAGCACCTTGGGTACGATGCGCATTGGAACAGCGACGGAAGCCTCCGGGCCACGACCCCGGTGCTTCCTGCCATAAGAACGTTGGTCGACGGGCGCCAGGTGTTTTTCAACCAGTTGATCGCAGCGTTTCGCGGTTGGAAAGACGCGCGAAACGATCCGCAGAAATCGATCTGTTTCGGCGACGGCAGCGCCATCTCGGAAGATGATATGGATACGGCGATTCGGCTAGCTGACGACCTGTCCTTTGACCTGGCCTGGCAGGCCGGTGACGTAGCCCTGATCGATAACTTTTTGGTCATGCACGGTCGGCACCCGTTTGAGGGCAAGCGGCGCGTTTTTGCCTCCCTAGTGGCGGACGACGGACAGCGACTGGCCAAGGCGGGCTGAAATCCGTGACGCTGCGTCACGACAGCACACCCCCCAAGTGAACAATCGCGCAGAAAACCTGGAGCGGCTGCAGGGCCAGAAATTCGACGTCCTGGTGATCGGCGCGGGCATCAACGGCGCCGTCAGCGCCGCTTCACTGTCTGCGCGCGGTGTGCGGGTCGCTCTAATCGACCGTCGCGACTTCGCTGGCAGCACCAGCTCCAACTCATCCAATCTGGCCTGGGGCGGCATCAAGTATCTGGAGGGCCACGAGTATCGGCTTGTCAGCAAGCTTTGCAAAAGCCGAAACCGGCTGATGCGGGCCTATCCATCTTCGATCCGGGAGATCCGGTTTTTGACGTCCGTCTTCCGAGGCTTTCGGTTTTCGCCCGCGTTTCTGTTTGCCGGCAGCCTGCTCTACTGGGCCCTCGGACGCTTTGCGTTGCGGCCGCCGAAACTGCTGACCCGCCGCCGGCTGCGGGCCAGCGCGCCGGCGGTGGCGCCGGAGAATCTGATCGGCGGTATCGAATACTCTGACGGTTACGTTCACGACAACGACTCCCGGTTCGTTTTCAACTTCGTGCGTGACGCCATGAAGCGCGGCTGCGTGGCCGCCAATTACGCCCATGCGCTCGGCTCGCGCCGTTTGGATGGGCTCTGGGTGACTCGGGTCAAAGACGTTGAAACCGGGAAGGTCATTGAAGTGACTTCAGCGGTTTTGATCAACGCCTGCGGACCCGAGACCGACCGGCAAAACGAGGACCTTGGTCTAAAAACTGAGCATCGTCACGTGTTTTCCAAAGGCGTGCATCTGATGGTCAATCGCCGCAGTACACGGCATCGTATCCTCACCTTTTTTGCCAGTGACGGCCGTCTGTTTTTTGTTATCCCCATGGGGCCGGCGCTGTGTGTGGGAACCACCGATACACCCGTTCCAAGCCCGCAGGTGGCGGTTACCGAGAAAGATCGGCAATTCATTCTCGAGAACGTCAATCGGCTGCTTCGGTTTGACCAACCGCTCACCCGAAGCGACATCATTTCTGAACGCTGCGGCGTGCGGCCGCTGGCGGTGCGGGGTGAAGGCCAGGTAGCGAACTGGTCAAAGATGTCGCGCAAACACGTGATCGACGTCAACGAAAACGATCGGTGTCTGAGCATATTTGGCGGCAAGCTCACCGACTGCCTGAACGTAGGTGATGAGGTCGCACGAGCGGTGCAAAAGCTCGATGTGACACTCAACGTCCGAGATCAGCGCTGGTACGGCGAAGACGATGCTTCCGTGAAGCAGAAATTTTTCGACCGGGCCCAGGCAATGCGACTTGATGAGCGTGCCGCCAGGGACGGGGTGGAGTCCTTGACCGAAAGATTGTGGCGTCGCTACGGCGCAGATGCGCTGGCCATGCTTGACGCCATTGAGGTGGATCCGACCGCCGCCGATCTGGTCATCGAGTCGGCCGAATATCTGCGCTGCGAGGTGGAGCACGCGGCGCGCTGGGAGATGGTAACGCGCCTGGAGGATTTCCTGCGCCGCCGCTCAAAGATTGAGCTGGTTATTCCCAGTGAGCAATGGGCCACCCGTGAGGGACTGTTTGAGGCCTGCCAAATTCTGTTCGGTGATCGGGCAGACCAAAAGCTGCAGGAATATCTTATGGAACGGTTTCCAGAGGCTCTTCGCGAGCGCAAAAGCGTATGAAAGCCCTAGCCCGATCTACAATGGCACTATGGCTGGATTCAAAATCTTCAGCCGGTGATTGGCGTGCCCTTAGACTAGCTATGATCACGGCTCAATAAGAACGAGACTCAACGATGTCCAATCCAGCCTTACTTGCCATCGACCAGGGCACGACCTCCAGTCGCGCCATTGCGTTTACGCCGGACGCCCAAATCGTTGCCTTAACTCAGCAGGAGTTTCCACAAATTTTTCCTGAGGATGGATGGGTCGAGCACGACCCGGAAGCCATCTGGGAGACGACCCTTACGACCAGTCGCAATGCGCTAAAAAAGGCAGAAGCTCAAGGGTTCGAAGTGGTTTCATTGGGCATCACTAACCAGCGGGAGACCGTGTTAGTGTGGGACCGAGAATCCGGCAAACCGATCCACCACGCTATCGTATGGCAGGACCGCCGAACGGCCGCGCGTTGTTCAACCTTGCGTGAACAAGGGCATGAAGCCCTAATTACTGAACGAACTGGTCTATTGCTGGATCCTTATTTCTCGGCGACCAAGCTTGCATACATTATTGATCAGGTGCCCGGTGCACGCGATCGCGCCGAACGCGGCGAGCTGGCCGCTGGCACGATCGATACGTTCCTGATCTGGCGTCTCACCGGCGGTACTCAACATCTTACCGATGCCACCAACGCGAGCCGAACGAGCCTTTACAACATCAATAGCGGCGATTGGGATCCGGAGCTGCTCAAGGTGTTTGACGTGCCGGCGGCGCTACTTCCCGACGTAAAAGACTGTGCATCAGACTTTGGCCACACGGCCCCTGAACTATTTGGCAGTGCCATTCCCATTGGCGGCGTCGCGGGTGATCAACAGGCTGCAACCATCGGTCAGTGCGGTTTTGCTCGGGGCGACATGAAAAGTACCTACGGCACCGGCTGCTTTGTCTTGCTGAACACCGGGACCGAACGCGTCAACTCCTCCAGCCGACTGCTAGGTACGGTCGGATATCAGCTGCAGGGGCAGGTGACCTACGCGCTGGAGGGTTCGATTTTTGTCGCCGGGGCTGCAGTGCAGTGGCTGCGCGACGGGCTGGGCATTGTCAAAGGCGCTCAGGACACCGAACCCATGGCCAGCGGGCTCGTCTCCAACGAAGGTGTCTTTCTTGTGCCGGCATTTACCGGGTTGGGGGCGCCCCACTGGGACCCGGATGCCCGCGGCGCTATTTTTGGTCTGACCCGGGATACCAGACCAGAGCACTTTGCCAGGGCAGCACTGGAGTCAGTGGCTTACCAGACCCACGACCTGCTCGCAGCGATAGTTGCTGACGGGGGCAGTCCAAGTATGCTCAAAGTCGATGGCGGCATGGTTGCCAATAACTGGCTCTGCCAATTCCTGGCCGACCTCCTGGACGTGGAGGTGCAGCGCCCCGAAGTGATGGAAACCACGGCGCTGGGCGCCGCTTTTCTTGCCGGACTGTCCGCTGGCGTCTATCAGGGGCTTGATGAGCTGACCGAACGCTGGCGCCTCAACCGTTCGTTCAAAAGCCAGATGGACTCCGATCAGCGTCGGACTCTCTGCGCGGGCTGGCACAACGCTTTGAAGCGCACGCTTAGTTGAGGCACTGATGACTTTTTGGGCATTGATCTGAGGCGGCGTCCACAAACTAACATGGCGCGGCACGGGCTGGAGCTTTCTCGTTACCTAGGATCAGCTGATGACGCAGCAGGCCTACGCAGCACGTTTCTGCGCAATGGCTCGCTTGACGGCGTTTTGCAGATCGTCCAGAGAAAAGGGCTTGTGTAAAAACTCGACATCCAGTTCAACCGAATCGGTATAGCCGGACATCATCAGCACCGGCAGATCGGTAAAGCGCGCTCGCACTTCGGCCGCGAGCTGCTGACCGTTGATTTCTCCGGGCATCATCAGATCGGTGATCAGCAGATCGGGGCATTCTGACTGTTCAAGTATTCGCAGTGCTTCAGCACCGCTGCCGGCGCTCAGGGTCTCCAAACCCGATTGCTCCAGCAACCGACACAGAACCTCACGAATCGCGGCCTGATCATCAGCGACGATCACTACGCCCTCGAGCGGCAGCTCCTGCGCAAGATCCGGAGGTGTCGCCTGCAGCTGATCAGACTCAGCGTCGGGCGGGATGAACAGCGTCACCGATGTGCCTTTACCCTTTTCGCTGTCGATGTCCAGGAAGCCACCAGACTGCTTGGCGAACCCCTCCACCATGCTAAGCCCCAGACCGGTACCCTGACCGATATCCTTTGTCGTGAAGAACGGTTCGGTGGCACGCCGTAGTTCCAGCGAGGTCATCCCTTCACCGTCATCAGCGACCGAAAGGGCAACCCAATCGGTTGTTTCGCCCTGCTCGTCCGTTTTCGACTGGGCATGCGCCTTAAGCACGACGTTGCCCTGGCCCTTCAAAGCCTCTTTGGCATTGAGCAACAAGTTGATGACAGAAGTCGTGAGTTGCGCCCGGTCGACCCGAACACTGCATGGCTCAATCTCTGTGGCAAGGCTCATGCCGTTGCCCAGCGTGCTTTCAAACAGCGGCAGAGATTCAGCCAGAAAGGAATCGAGTTGGGTCGACTGCGGGGTAAGCGGCTGTTTGCGGACGTAGGCCAGCAGACTCGCGGTAATGTCAGTGGCCGACTCCGCAGCAGCAAGGATATTGTCGACGTCCCGCGTCGCCTCGTTGTCGGCGGTGGCTACAATTTCCCGCAGCTGGCCCGCCGAAAGGGTGACCACTGTCAGCAGATTATTGAAGTCGTGCGCGATGCCGCTGGTCAGCTGGCCCAGCGCCTGGAGTTTTTCGTACTCCGCAAGGTTTTTTGCCAGAGCCTGCCTCTTGCTTTCCGCATCCAGCCGTTCGGCCATCTCACGTTCGAGTGCGGCCGTTCGCTCCGAAACCTTCGCTTCGAGCTCGGCATTGGCATGCTGGATCGTCTTGGCCATCTTGCGCGCATAACGGCGCGACAAACCTAGATAGGTGATCAGTGCGAGCAGCAGGCCGGTCAAAACCAGCGTATTGCGCATGGCAATTGCGGATTCGGCTCTGGCTTCACTTTCCCTGGTTTGCTCACGTGCTTCGGCCAACTCGATCCTTTGATTGGCGAGCTCCAAGGATTTCCCCAGGGCGACGAGCTCCATGTCATGCTCAGTCCCGGCAACTCTCAGTTGCATCTGCCGGGCCTGTCGCCTGGCGATATTGGCGGCAACGCGCTGCCCTGAAGCCTTCAGCAGATCGCCGCGCAGATCCAGAGCTTGCGCCAGCATCATGCTCGGCCCGCTTTCGTTGAGCATGTCGACGGCAGCGTCGACCATGGGTCCAGCGTCGCTGTAGCGCTCCAAACCGATAAGCGCATCAGCGCAGGCAAGTTCCACTTTGATCGTGGCCAGCGGGTCGCCGCTTCGCTGCGCGTAGTCCTTCGCCAGCGCAAAGCTACCCATCGCGTCGTCGACCTTTCCCAGAGAAATCTGTAGCTCAGCAAGCACAGTACGCGCAAAGGCTTGAGTTCCGGGAACTCCGTATGAACCAACGGCGTCCAGCACCGAGCTGAGCCGGTCGAAACCTTCCGGCGAACGGCCCAGGGCCAGCGACGCTTTTGCCAGGAATGCTTCATCCATCAAGTGGATTGGGTTATTGCGATCGTACAGCTGGCTTTGAGTTAGCGTCTGCAGGAGAGTATTGGCAGTCTCGAAATCACCGAGCTCCAGGTGCGTCGCCGCGATATTGGACGTTAACATCGTTAGGATCGATTCGTTATCCGCGGCGTCCATTGCCCGAACTTGTTCGAGTGCTGCCTGAAATTTCTTTAACGCCTGAACCGGCAGTCCACGAGCCAGGTAGCTCGCGCCCAGGTTATTTTGCGTCGACGCTGCCAAATGCCTGTCGCCTGACGCCAAAGCCAAGTCTTCCGCCAAACGGAGCATTTGGAACGACCTCTGGTGCTGACCATTGACATCCAACCAGATACCAAAATGAATTTGCGCCACGGCAGCTGGAAACGGATGAACCATTTGCCTGACAGACTTGCCCCGTTCCTCGCAGGTGGACCTATCAAGGGGCGAGCCCTGTAACTCTCCGAATGAACATTGCAGCATGCGAGCGAGCCGGGCCTCGTCGCTGTCTGGCGTTGCCGCGGACAGCGCTTCGGTCAAATGACGAGAAGCAACGGCAACGTTTTCGTCGACCGTAAGAAGCGCGAGGTAAAGGCGGTACCTGGGCGAATCGTTGGCATCGTTCAGGCTGCGTACCTGTTCTAACTCCATGTCACGCAGCCGTTCCCAGCTTTCGCTCATCGACGGTTGCGCTACCGCCGCAGCAATCCCGCTGAGGAAAAACAGAACACTGCTAAACAGCCGCGTGTAGGCTCCACTTTTCAATTGCGAACAGTCCGAAGCAACTAGGGCGACTTCGAATGTTAATGGTGGAGCTACGCGGGAGCCAGCCCCTTAGTGATCGCTCGAACCACTGTAGATGCGTTCACGGTTTTGGTGTTCGCTGCCCGATCGAGGCCAACCGGAAAAATTCACCCTGATAGTGCGGTGGTCGGGACTGCAATGGCAGTATCCGAACACGAGGCTTTCGCAATAACTACCCGAATAAATTTTTCCCCTTTTTCCATAGCGAGCAGTTTTGGGGTCGGAGTAAGGCGTCAGAGTAAAATCGACTTCTCTGGCGCTTTCACTCTGTCTCCGGAATTTTCAGGACTCGTTCCTGGAGCCATCGTGTCTGTTCTTCGAAATATCCTTCTGTCTTCGTGCGGGTCGACATCGCCTGCATCTCCTTCATGCTGCCGGTCTGCGCGATGTTCAACGCATGATCCGCATCGGGGAACGAGCGAACAACTAGTGAGGCGTCCGGATTCACGCCCATCGTCGATGTGTATAGGTCCCTGGTTTTTCGCCAGTTCACGTTAAGGTCTTTCTCACCGAACAGGGCAAGCACATCGATGTTCAGCGATGAGAGCATGTGGTCAAAGTTTTCGATCCACACGTAGTCGCACAACTCGTTATCGACGTTGGGGCATTTGCCGTCCTCGCACGATCTCTGATTGAACTTGTACTGCAAACGATTGGGCCACGCGCCACGCATCGAGATGATGTATTCATTGGCGCGGAGCTTTTGTGTGGCCTTTTGATACGCCCCGAAACTACCCCGAGTTCGGAACACCTCGCAGCCGGCACGCCACTCATCCGCAAGCTCCAGCGCTTCTTCGTGCGTGACACCCTCGTAGGGCAGGTTTGAAAGCAGCAAATAGCTGAAGTTGTCCTCGGCCGACGTTCCGCTCACAGAGACCCAAAAGTCCAGATCGGGGTCTTGCGAAAGGGCAATGGGAGCAATCCAGCCGGCTCGACTACCGCCCCAAAGCCCAATTTTTTGCGCGCCCGGCGCCCCGATCTCACGCAGGTACGCAACTGCATCGAGCACCTCCTGCGCGCTTTCGTGAACCGGCTGGTCGATATCGAACGTGCCTTCGCTGCGCCCGAGGCCAGGTTTGTCCCAAAGCGCCGTCGCAATCCGCATATCGTTGAAGCGCCGTCGTTCGTCAGAGTACGAAATCCAGTTCCGCACGTTGGTTTCGCCATAGCTGTGGACAACGATGATTAGTGCTTCGGCGGGCTGGTCAGCGGGTACGTCGAAGATGCCGGAAAGCCTCTTCCCGCTCGATTCGAAGCTGAAATCGACTGTGGTACCCGGCTCGAATTCGAGCGTTATGGGTCCGGGATCGTCTGACGTGGAGACTCGGCAAGCAGATAGGCTCGCGACAGCGAGGCCGATGCTGATAACGATCAAGTAACGCGTGGTGCTTTTGAAGCTCATGTTGTAGCTCGGACGAAGTAACAGACCTTGGACGCCCGAGGACACGGCAAGGCTTAAATCTCCCTTGGATGGACGACAGGACCAACCGATTCGTCTTCCAGCGCGCTACGCTGCGACCACAGAGTTTGAGCGGGGCCCATCGGGTGAGCCTGCCAGTAAAGGGGGTCAGGTCAAATCCGTTGGACGGTCAGAGTTTGGCGCCGGAATAAGACGTTCTGCTCCAACCTCGAAAATGTTTGTTGTGACAGGCCAGGAACCGGAGGAAGGGTTCTTCCGGGTTACCGACCACACGCACGGTTTGGACTACTGTGACTCACGCTGGCGGCTCCACTCCCGCTTCGACCAGCTGATCGAAAAAGGTCTGCATGATGATGTCGGAGCTGGCCACCCGCCGCGTCATGCCGATTTCCGCCAGGATGCTCGAGGCTGCGGCGGGGCCGTCTCGGAGCAACCGGGTTTTTGCCTTAGCCAGCACGAAGAACCGATGCCGGCCACCGAATTTCTCCTGTACCAGCGGCTCCAGCTCAGCGATCTTGGCGGTGGCTTCCTCAATGCGTCCGGCCACCGCAAGCGTCTGTGCCAGGTAGCTGGCCGCATAGATGTGGGCAGAGGTCCCAGCCTCGGCCTGCTGCAGCGCGACCTCCTCAGCCTGCTCGTGAAAGGCCACCGCGCCAGCAAGGTCCTCACGTCGCGCCGCGATCTCGCCTCGATAGCCCAAGACAAACACCGTGTTCTGGCTGTCGCCCTTGACGCTTCGCAGATCGCTCTCAATCTTTTTCAAGCCCCTTTCTGCGGCCTCGAGGTTATTGCGGAGGAAAAGGTCATATATGATCTTCCCGATCCACAGACTATCTCGGCCAGCGACCTCGACGAGTGGATGAGCTTCCAGGAGTTCGATGGTTTGGTCGCTGTAGTCAGCCGCGGCAGCGTAGTCGGCTTCGCGCATATGGAGCCGGGACAACACGCCAGTGAAGTAGATGGCTTCTTCGACCGACGGCTCATCGTCCAGGGCTCCTAGGGTCAAGCGCCTTAGCTCGGAGCGAAGCGCGTCCTGCTGGTCGCTGTCCACGGATTCGGATAGGACCTGCACGGCCAGAACGTGGTCGTAGCTGCCGCGGTCGATTCCATTCTCAAAGGCAGCCTGGGCCTCCCGAAGAAGCGGTTCGGCATCATCGAAACGCCCTAGATACCGGTAGGCGACACCGAGATTCAGCTTCCCGTCCAGCAGCAGCCGTCCGTCTCCGTAGCCGGCCTCGACCCACGCACCCAGCACTTCGGCAGCCCGGACATAGTCGTTACGTTCAAGAAAGTTGCGGCCTACTGCAAAGCTGATCTCCGCTGCGCGGACGGGATCCGACTCGACGTTCTGCTGCGCTTCCTGCCAGCGCTCCAGCAGGATCTGGCTCATCCGGTCGGCGTTGCCTTCGCCGCCGAAGCTCCGGTGCAGCAGATCCCCATAACTTTCCTGGATTCGAAGACTGCGTTCCGCTCGTTCCAACGACCGTTCCGCGCGCTCCAGGGCGGCATTGGCCCGTTGGGCCTCGGCACGCGCGCGATCGCGTTCATCCGCCGCGCGGCCCGCCTGCCAGCTTGCGAGGCTGCCCCCGAGAACAATCGCCGCCACGGCCAAGCCAGCCAAGGACACCGACGCGGGATGGCGACGCCAGAGTTTGCGGAATCGATCTAGGGCATTAGGCCGTCTGGCCTGGACGGGCCGGTGTTCCAGAAAACATTCGAGGTCGCTCGCCAGCGCATCAACACCGGCATAGCGGTCACCAGGCTCCCGCGCCAGCGCCTGCAGCAAGACCGCCTGCAGATCGCGGGGGAGACTACTGCCGTCAAAGGCGCGGGTCGGTGCCGCGGTGTCGTCACGCACGATACGTTCGCTAAGCTCGTAATCGCTGGGCGCGTCGAAAGGACGTTTCCCCGTCGCCAGCTCGAACAGCACAACGCCGAGTTGAAAGACGTCGCTTGCAACCGTCAGGGACTCACCGCGGATCTGTTCCGGACTCGCGTAGCGTGGCGTCATCAGACGCTCTCCGGTCTGCGTGAGCTCGCCGTTTTCCCCCTCATCGTCGAGGATCTTCGCAATGCCGAAGTCCAGCAGCTTCGTCTGCCCGTCCGGGCCTACCAGTATGTTCGAGGGCTTGATGTCCCGGTGGAGGATCAGCCGCTGGTGGGCAAAGGCCATCGCTCGACAGACCTGGATTATGAGCTGCACGCGCTCACGGAGATCAAGGGCTTGGCTGGCAGCATGAGTCAGGATGTCGTCCCCCGCCACGTACTCCATGACGAAGTAAGGCAGGCCATCGTCCCCGATACCTGCGTCCAGCAGGCGGGCGATATTCGGATGATCAAGCCGCGCGTGGATCGACTGCTCGCGTCGGAAACGAGCCGCCCAGCCCGCTTGCTCACGCCGAGAACGCAGTACCTTGATAGCAACCTGGCGCTGATACGCTTTGTCATCGCGTTCGGCCAGCAGCACCTCGCCCATACCGCCCTGGCCGATGAGCGAGATCACGCGATAAGCACCAATGGACTCGGGGAGCTGCACCGACGGCTCTTCACCTAATTGTTCGAGCTCCAGCGGCGGACCGCCATGTGCAGCCAGCATGGCCAACACCTCCGACCCCAGCGTCGGGTCAAGACCGCGCTCGACGATCGCGCTGGAAATGAACCGGGAACGGTCCGCCTCAGGTCTGTCCAAGGCCTCGGTGAACAGATCCTGCAGCGACTCCCAGCGCCCCGGTTCCATCAACAGCCTCTCGACGCAAGGGGTCCAAGCCACTTAATGCAATCGGCTTGGATGGGACGCTGCTTCATTCAGTCGGTGTTGGGCAATACATCCTCAGCATGCTCGGCGAGGCCTGCTGTTTCGTCAAGGGTCGGGCACGTTCTACGTGATGAGTTCGCCGCGGCACCGAATCCTGGTTCGGGGCAGGTTTCTCGAAGTCAGTCCAAGTTGACCTTGTCCCTCGCCCTTGTAAGCGTTGTCCGATTTATAGCTGCCAGACGCACCCCGCTGAAGGTCATAACTGCAAGTCGCACCTTCACGCGAACAGCGCTGCAGGGTTAACGTCTGGAAGTCCATTTAGATCGCCCCCAAGGGCGAATGGCGATCCAAACTCACCAATCTGCGAGGTGCTACCTGGGTAAACGGACTCTAGTGTTATATGTGCTCCAGGAGTACATCTTCATTTCCATCGAGCGTACGAAACGTAGTGCCGTCAGCGACGAATACGTCTGGCAACGAGGCAATGCGATTCGAAAAACCGCCGAAAATAGCAGTCATCGCCTTCTGATCTTCGGTGGGCAAGGACGTCCAGTCTGAAGCGCGTTGCACTTGGTCAGGCAAGGATAAATCTGCGAGTCCAAAATACCGGGCAACGGCACCCGCATTTTCCCAAAGCGTTTCGTAGCGCAGGAAGACCACGGGATAAGGTGCGTCAGCGTAGAGCCAACTATCCAGATGCTCTTCTAGACGAAAAAGATCATGGGGCTGACTGAGAAATTCCCTCAGGCCCCATGTCTCGTTTAGTGGGCCGGGTGGGACTTGAAGATTGGACATATGACGAATCACCCAATCTGAATCTCCTGGCTTTGTTTCTTCTGGGGTCTCCGCATGGCTCCATGTCATGCCATGCCGCGCATGACGCTGGATGCGCCGACTAAAAAAGGACAGCACGGCATTGCATGGGTCGCCGAAGACGTAAACGGCACATTGGTGTTCCAAAAGTGAGGGCCAAGGCAGCCGGCGGTGTCCATGACTCCTGTCGATGGTAACGCGGTCTTGCACGCCGCATGCCGCGCAAAAGGATTGGCAGAGCACTTTTGATCCGACGCCTCCAGGCGAGACAAAGTAACATTTTAATTCTGGTGAAAGATGCGAAAGGCTTTGTTCGACTTTGCGAGGACTATTGAGCCAATAGGTATTCACCTTTGGAAGCGTTTGCGGTGAGGTAAAACTGGCGGTCTTACTCACTAGCTGGCCCGGCGCCATGGGCTTCAGTCCACATCGGCGCCTTCGGCTCTCCAAGTTGAGTGTTACCTTTCCATTGAGCAGCGTTTCCTCACATTTCAGAATCGGCGTTGTGGGAAGTAGTGTTGGCAATTCCAAGCTTGCCAAATGGTCGGCCATGACAATATTGGCCCGCCTAAACCCACCCGGTACAGACAGTCGCTCAACGGCATCTCCGAGAACCTCTGTTCGGATGAAATGCGGGTGCCAAAATCCGAACCGCGAATACGGCACTTCCGCAAACTCCGCCCCGGCCATAGCGATGGTTCTTGTCGGCTTTTCGAGACCCTCAAGCTCTCGCCAAACCATCAGTTTGACGGCAGCGTAGCGATCGGCTTCACCGTTTTCGATGGCATCCGCGAGTCGACCAAAATCCAATTTCCGGTTGTAGGCTATGGGCAATCGGTCCGAGTTCTGCCATAAAACCCAATTGTCGTTACCCGCCATCTCTACCAGTCTACGAAGTGTTCCCGGGGCAGATGCAGGCATCTCATGTGTCCCAATGTCCAACCCCGGTACGGCTTGTTTGATCGTCCGAGCCACCTCTCGGTCGGCGAAGGGTACGACAAACTGGATACCATTTGTTGGCAGGAGCTTTTGAATGGCGCGCAGGACGAAAATCGTAATGTCGACCTCACTATCCTGAGTGAATAAAAGCGCTTTCATAATTGATCGAAGGAATATCCGAATGCGTCGACGTCTGTTCGATATCTGTTTGCGATATAGGTGCTGCTAGCGCTATCGAAATAGGACTGATACCGTCCGGGGTGACTTTTGTTTAGGTATGGGACCGGGATTTCAGGCAGACCGAGTCTCGCCGCTAGGGCGCTGAGATCATCGGTCAACGATTCTGTTCTCAAGATCTGGTCCACGGCTACATGCCCATCAATCGCGACCCAGGAAAAGCAAGAAGGCTCCAGCCAGACAGTACGGTTCGCATCCCGTGGAGGACAAATTTCGCATTCTATTTCCGCAGCACCCTTTTGTAAGAACTGTTCAAAGCTCGTAGAGGCAACATCGTCCCTGCTTGGCCAATGTGGCGGCCAGCTCTTGGTTTGCTGGGCCTTTAACGAGGCTTTCCTGAAGGCAAATAAAGAAACCGTTCTTGCCCATGGGTTCCGAACGCTCGCGATCTTCAGGTATGTGTTGAACACTTTTGGGCGCGCTTTTGCCACGAAGCTAATCGGTTCGTGATTACGCTCTGACAGTCTTTCAACCTCAGGGTCCCAGGTTCGGAGAACTGACGTTAAGGTCGTGCCACCGGTCTTAGGCACATGTATGTACAAGAGCTTCAGTTTGTGAGATACGAATGCCATATTCGGTTCATCAACGCGATGCAAGACATTCGTTGACGCTATCGCAATATCGAAGGCTAGCGCAATTGCGTCCGGCTAGCACTTCGAAGTTTTACAGCCTGGGGAATTCGCCTTAAGTTTGTCCACGCCACCCAATTACGTTTTTCCCATAGGCATCTTTCCAGTGGCAAACACCCGACGTACTTAAAGCGCCTGCTTCTCACCGTTTTGCCTCAGGCGAAAGTACTCACCCTCCTCCAGCAGGAGGCCCTCGCTGCTGCGAAATGGGAAGCTAGACAGGTAATCTTTGGGGTGTGGGACGTCAATCGCAAAGACCTTGTTATTGAATCGCGCGTTGACGCTGCCTTGCAGCGTATGGCCAACCACAACGGCGTTTGCGCCGACAGCTCCCAAGGCAGCTTCCACCTGAGCCTGGGTCAAATCATCTTTGAAGTATCCGCGATACCACGCAGGCCCGGTTGTGCTGGAGCGCAAAAACGATTCCGGAGTGACAGCTGTCGGCGTGAAATAGAGCTGCCGATACCCCGATCTGACAATCTCATTGATCTGGATTACCGAAAACTCATGCTCGGCGAGCTCTGGGTGCAGGCCGCCATGGACAAAGGCCACGCCGTTGATAATTTCAAGCACATTTTTTGATTGCAGCCACCGACCAAGCAGTGAATCTTCATCGTATAGCTGGTGCTGCTGCTTACCCAGCATGCCTGCTATATAGAAATATTTGTCTTCTGCCGCCTGGAAATTGCCCTGCAGATTTTTGATCTCATGGTTACCGATGATGTAGTGCACCACGCCACCTTGCTGACGCGCTGACTGCTCAAGTTTGTAGATCCCCCACAACACTTGTGTGGTCGAAGCACCTCGATCGACAAAGTCGCCGACCAAGACCAAATGCCCCTTAGCGAAGGTCCAATTGAGGCTTTCGTCAGCCACGCCGTGAGCGACAAGGAAATTCCTGAACGCGCCAAATCCGCCCTCGACGTCTGAGAGGGCGATAATGGGTTGATCGGTTTCATAAATCGCTTGAGGTACGCGGATGTTGGCGTCGGGCTTGACGGTGAACACACTGCCGTCAGCCGGGAACACAATTTCAATTTCCGAATTCCGATCCTGCTCGATCGCCCGAGTCTCAACGTGATAGCCGTCGGTGTTGTTGCCCCGAAGCGTTTTTCCAATCAGAGTGCCATTTTCGAAAAAGACGTGGGTTTCACCATCCAGGCGATACGCCAACCTGTCTTCAAAAAAATGTGCTTCGGCGCCGATGGAAAGACCAAAACAAACCAAAGCAACGAACAACAACAAAAAAGTGATCGAAAAGTGTTTCAAATTAGTAATAAGCAAAGACACGAGCCGCCGACGTTTGTTTGGGCGGCCACCGATTCCAGTCTCCATAGCAATCTCCAGTACTGACTTCGCCACTCGCATTCATCTCGCTGTGCGACAAAGGGCGAGAGGAATATGCTTGGCAAAACGGCAATAATGACATTAATTAAACATATTGCGCAACATATTGCTTAAATAACCAAGGACACCTCGTGACCGACACTCAATTTCTTGACACCAAAGCCGCCTTCGCCTTGCGAGTGACCCAGCTTGCTGAGCGGCTGTATGCGCAGATGGCCGAATCAATGGCGGAGCGCGACGTGCGTCTGGCAACGAAGACTATGGGCATCGTGCAGCTGCTCTACTCAGAGGGGCCACACTCTCAAGCTGCCATTGCGCAGCGGTTGCGATACTCGCACCAGCTCACCGCCCAGAGACTGACGTGGCTCTACAAACACGAGTATGCTTCGGCCGCCCCTGACCCTCACGATGGGCGCCGAAATCTGATTGGGCTGACGGATGAGGGACACGCGGAGGGCGCAAAGCTTCAGCGCTTTCTCCCCCTACTCATCGAGGCCTACGAGCATCTCTTCGGCGAGCTCCAGATTGATTTCGACGAAATGGTGAAACGCGCCGATCAGCTGCTGCTGGAAACGCCACTGTCTGAGCGTATGCCCCCAGGGCTTGGCAGGGGATAAAAGGGAGAGTTAGTTTCCTTAGTCTTGAATAATGATTCAGCGACGAAAGCCAGGGGCCAGGACCAAGTGTCAGGTCGGACAGCCAATCCTTTGCGTTTCCTATACTAATACCCAAAGATCGGAGTGTATCTCGGCAGCAGACAACGCCTTAGGTTTGCTTGTCACGGCCTCGCGTTGCTGTCCTGTGTGAAGGTGGATGCACGCCACATGATCCGAGTCCAAGCGCCGCTAGCAGCAATAACTCTGGGCGCTCTCAATGGGACATGACATCTAGTCCCCACTCCTAGATTCTTGTCTGCTGCAGCTGAGATTCGACCTGGCAGTTGGTCCCGTCCCTAGATTTCTGTAGCACCCTTCTCGGACCTGACGTCACGCAGGGCCGAAGCCAATACCCCTATGACGCGCCAAGTGGAGCAAAACTCTTTTCGCCGACAAGTGACTTGATATTGCGCTATCTGCTAGGTTGATGTTTTCTACCTTGGGATATGCCGATCCAATGAAAAGGCTAACGTTGGTGACTTCGATAGCTGCGGCGGTTGCCGGCCATTCGTCGCTCGCACAGGAGTCCATCAATCTGGCGGACCTTGATGGCAGCAACGGCTTTGTGTTGACCGGCATTGATGCTGATGATCAATCCGGAGTGGTCAGCAATGCCGGTGACGTCAATGGTGATGGCATCGACGACGTGATCATCAGTGCACCGGCGGCCGACCCTGTGGTCGCTAGCGAGGGGGAGACCTATGTCGTGTTTGGCAACAGCGTCGGATTTCCTGCCAGTTTCGACCTCGCCAATCTCGATGGTAGTAACGGATTTGTTTTGAACGGCATCGATATCGGTGATGCTTCCGGGGTCTCGGTCAGCGCCGCAGGTGACGTCAATGCCGATGGTATTGACGATATTATCATCAGCGCACTTGCGGCCGATCCCGGAAGCAATGCCGAGGGCGAATCCTATGTAGTGTTTGGTAGCAACACCGGGTTTTCCGCAAGTTTCGACTTGTCCAGCCTTAATGGCAGCAACGGCTTTGTGCTGAACGGTATTGACCCCACCGACCGCTCTGGTCGCTTTGTGGACGGCGCGGGCGACGTCAATGGTGACGGTATCGACGATGTCATCATTGGCGCTTATCTCGCCGACCCGGGCACTGATGACGAAGGAGAGTCCTATGTGGTTTTCGGCACTGATCTTGGGTTTTCTGCCAGCATCGATCTGGCCAACCTCGATGGCAGCAACGGTTTCGTAGTAAACGGCATCAATGCCAACGACTATTCGGGACAACTGGTTGGTAGGGCTGGCGATGTCAACGGCGACGGGATCGACGATGTCATCATCGGTGCACCAATCGCGGACCCTGGGGGCAGCGCCTCGGGAGCGACGTATGTGGTTTTTGGCAGTGACGCGGGATTTGTGGCGAGCATCGACCTGGCCAGCCTGGATGGCAGCAACGGCTTTGCGCTGAACGGCCTCGCGCCCGGGGATATATCCGGAAGGTCGGCGAGCGGAGCAGGTGATGTTAATGGTGACGGCATTGACGATGTCATCATCGGCGCCTCTTTCGCCGACCCTGATATTGATGGTGAAGGTCAAACCTATGTGGTCTTCGGCAGCAACAGCGGGTTTTCTGCCAGTTTTGATCTGGCCAGCCTTGATGGCAGCAACGGCTTCGTGCTGAACGGGATTGATGCCAATGACTTCTCTGGCCGCTTTGTAAGCGGTGCCGGCGACTTCAATGGCGATGGTATCGACGATATCCTTATCGGAGCCGAAGGCGCTGATCCCTCGGGCGATGACTCAGGCGAAACCTACGTGGTGTTTGGCAGCCGCGCGGGGTTTTCTGCCAGTTTCGATCTGGCCACCCTCGATGGTACCAACGGCTTAGCCCTGAACGGCGTTGATCCCGACGATAACTCTGGATTCACCGTAAGTGGCGCCGGGGATGTGAATGGCGATGGTATCGATGACATTATCATTGGCGCCGACGGCGCCGATGTCGACATCGGTGGTGAGGGCGAATCCTATTTGGTGTTCGGCAATGCCACACCACTTGCCTTGGGCCACACCATCGTTTTGTTCGAAGAGAGCGAAGATGAGAGCAACCCTCTCGACTATCGCCTGGATCTCACTTTCGCCCCCAACTACGTCGATGTTGATCCATTCGCCGGTGCAGCAGTGACGGCAGATGCTAGCTCTGGCAGCGAGGGGCAGTGGCAGTATTCCACCGACGGGGTTGATTGGTTCCCAATGCCGACATTGCTGAGCAATACAGCAGCTGTGGTGCTGACAGGCGAGTCTTCGTTGCGATTTGTTCCGGCTGCTAATTTTTTCGGCACCCCGGGAGCGCTGACCGTGCGCCTTTGGGACGGACGTTAGCGCGACCCGGGAGAGGGAGTAGATGTGAGCGGCGCGATTGGCGGCCTAGGCGGATTCGCCAACGACGACAACCTGCTGGTCGTGACTTTGGACATAGCGCCCGTGAATGATGCGCCCAACTTTACGGCGCTAGATCCGCCACCGGTGAACGAAGACCCAGGCGGCGTCACGGTGACGGGGTGGTCAAACTTCGACCCCGGTCCTGGCGAGTCGGGCCAGATTGCGCTGCTTTATCAGGTAGAGAACATATCCAATCCGGGACTGTTTTCCGTACTCCCGACCATTGGTACCTTGGGCAATCTGGTTTATGACACCAAACAGGACGTCAGCGGCGTCAGTACCTTTGATGTGCGGGTGGTTGATAACGGCGGAATCGCCGACGGCGGCGTAGATGTCTCGGGCTTTCAGACTTTTACCGTCACGGTGAACCCGGTCAACGATCCACCGGTGTTTGCGGCAGATGACCCACCACCGGTGATCGCTGACGACGGCCCTCAAACGGTTAGCCAATGGGCTAGCTTTGATGCCGGCGCGGCCGACGAGTCAGATCAGCAGGTAACACTTTCGGTGACGAATATCGCTAATCCAGTGCTGTTTGCTGTACCGCCGAGCATCGACGCCAACGGAAACCTCACTTACACTCCGGCCCCCGGCACCGCAGGCAGCTCGATCTTCACTGTCGTGGCCAGCGACGACGGCGGAACCGCCAACGGTGGCTCAGACACCTCTTTAGCGCAGGAGTTTGTGATCAACGTGCGCAGTGAGTTGCTATTTGCCAACGGCTTCGAGTGAGAATCCGTAAGCAATAGGTAGCGGCGGCGCGCAAAGTGGCTGCGGGTGAAATCCCCACCATCGACGACGGAGGCCGAAGGCCAATAGAACCACTTCGAGCCAGATCTACTTGGGTTCTGCCCACCGAAGGTGCCGCAGTCTGGAAGGAGCGTTGCGGTCAGTCTTCCGACAGGCGTGATTCCCTTTGACCGCAAGTGATGCCATCCTGGATCCCGCTGATACGCGCACTGTTTCGCTTGTCGCGCACAAAACACTCTCACCTGCCTTCAAAAAGGGACGGAACGGCGGAATGAATATCAAAATCCTTGGGCTCGCGGCCATTTTAGTTGGGAATTTCGCGCCGACAGCCGCTGACGCAGTCAACCCGGTTGCCTTACAAAACCTCACAACGGCCGCAGTGATCAGTCAGGTTCGACCCGCCGACAGACGAGATGACAGACGCCAGCGGCGAACCGAGGATCGCCGGCGCGAGGACCGCCGCGAAGATCGGCGAGACGACTGGCGAGAGGATCGCCAAGAGGATCGCCGGGACGACCGCCGCGACGACAGGTGGGAGCGCTACTGGCGCTATCGAATTGGGGTTCGCCTGGCAACGCTACCTCTGCGGCACAGCCGCGTGGTCATCGGGTCCACCGTCTATTACTACGCGGACGGCGTCTACCTGGTTCAGCGCGGCGGAGGCTATGTTGTGGTTGGAGCGCCCATCGGCGCTCGCATCGTGGGGCTTCCCTATGGTTTTCGAAGTTTCTGGATCGGTCCGAGGCGCTACTTTTACGTCAACTCAACCTACTATGTTTACGCCCCTGGCAGTCGCGACTATGTGGTGGTTGCCGCGCCTTCAGGCGCTGAGCAGGCCGTGGCCAACATAGCACCAGAACCCGTTGTGTACCCGGCAGGTGGTCAATCGGTCGAGCAGATCGATCAGGACCGTTATGAGTGCCACCGCTGGGCGATGGGCGAATCGGATTTTGACCCCACACGTTCGCAGCAGGACGCCGGGGCGGATCAGGACCGATACAACCGGGCCTTGTCGGCGTGCCTGACGGGCCGCGGCTACACCGTTGGATGAAGCAGGAGATCGAGCAATGACATTACCTAACCAGCCCACCGTGCTGCTCGCAGCCCTGTTTCTGGCGGCCTGCGCCTCGTCGCCACGGGTGCAGACGGGCCCCGATGCCCGGGTGAACGCCCAGGGCCTGCATTTTGTAGACAACACGGACATGAGTGAAGCCTGGTTTCGCCCGGATGCTGATCTCACGCAATACAACAAACTGATGATTGTCAGCGCGGGTACGCACTTCGTCGATGCCGAAGCCGCGTCGGACAAGCAGCGCCAAAGGTATGAGCGGTTCGAAGAAATCATGATCGAGGAGTTCACGCTGGCACTTCGGGAACTGCGTGGCTTTGAAATCACCGACACGCCGGGGCCGGGTGTGCTGTTACTGCACGGCGCGGTCGTCAATGTGACGTTGGAAGAAAACAACCCCGGTCCACGGGAGCGCGTATTTGTGAACGAGCTGGGCTCCGCTGATCTGGTCATCGATCTGCGAGACTCGGTAACCGGCCAGGAGATTGTGGCTGCCCGCGACAACGGCGTGCTGGAAAGTGCTGGAGGCCGAATGACGGAGCTTAGCGACGCCGCAACCTCGGCCGCTGCGCGGCGGCTCGCCAAAGGCTGGGCAACACTGCTTCGCGACCGCCTTGATACGCTCGCAGGCTACCGCCTTGGCAGCGCTGATTCACGTTGACGCGATGATCTACGGTCTCACGGACGCGGCGAAAGCTCAGTCGGTGGATAGCTGAGCAACCAGCGGGTCCGATCAAGCGCATCTACACCAGGCCAACCTGGCATTTGGTCCTGGACCCTAGGATTGGACCCTAAGACTGCTGGACTCCAGTTTACGACCAGTTGCGCTATTCGAAGCGAAACGTACCTCCAACACTCAACTTTCTCCATTGCTTTGATTGTTGAAGCTCGCCATAAAAACCCCAATTAGGTGTTGCCTGGTACTCGACTCCTACTCCAAGAAAGGGCTCATTACCTGATGAACTTTCGCCTACGGGGCCAAACGCCGTCCCACCCCTGACTTCTGTCCGAAAGTGCGTCACACCGAACTTTGCGAACGCAGTCCACGAAGTAGTCAGAGGATACCGGCCTACACCTGCAAGGCTGACTCCCCGGGCTTTGGCGATACCAAACTGCTGCCCGTCCGGACTCCACCAACCTTGGGAGCCAAACTGGTCTAATCCACCCTCAATGGCAAAGTGTTCATTAAACTGATAACCAACTGAAATTGATTGGCCATTATCTGTTGAGGGCGAGCCATTCAGGCCCTCAATGCCGAGTTCAGTCTGCGTCAGACCATAGCCAAGATACCAATTGGAGACTGGATCCGAATCAATCTCTTGAGCATGACTGACGGGACCGCTGACAAGGGCCAAAAGGGTGAAGGTAGTCAATCGCATTGTTGTACTCTCCCGAGGCAAGTGTTACATATGTAGCGAACCATATAACATCATATGTTACATATGCAACACTAAATTATGATCGACAGTGTTCTTCAGTTTTTGAGTGGCAGAGATCGACAAATTGTCGAGATCGTTTACGCCCGTCGTTCGGTATCTGCAAAGGACATCATGAGCGAGTTGCCCGAGCCACCAAGTTATTCGGCGGTTCGATCAATGGTGAATCGATTGGTGGACAAAGGGGTTCTGGGGCGACGGAAAGTCGGAAAAAAGTGGGTCTACGAGGTGCTGACTCCAAGGCAGGAGGTCTGCCAGGGGGAACTGAATCGTCTGATTGACCGATTCTTTGATGGATCCAAAGGCGCCGCGATCATCGGATTGCTGGGGCATGACGAGCGAGAGCTCAGTGAAAGTGAAGTTGAGAAAATCATGGCCATGATCAATCGAAAATCGGGAAAGAGATGATCTTGGACTGGGCCGTCAAAGCAACGGCAATAGCTGGCGTCAGCCTCCTGCTCTGCCTTGTCGTCACCAGAGCCCAGATCCGGGTGATGATCCAAACTACCGCGCTGCTCGCAATTTTTGCGGCGTCAGTACTAGCCATCTTGGGATTCGGCGATCTCATTGTGTTTGAGCTCGAAAGAGCAGCGCCGAGCCCGACGGTGACCGGATACGCGGATAGGGAAGTCGGCAATCCGGAGTCGGGTGTCAAAACGTGGGTGATCAGCTACTTGGTCATCTCCGCTTCGCTGGCGCTGAGAAACGTCTTCCTTCCTGTCTTTCGGGCTCGAAGGGTGGTAAGAAGCGCCAGCCCAGTTCCGTCAAATTGTATATGGTCAAAAGCGCTTCATAGCACAGCATTTCAACCCCAAAATGTTCCGCCAATCCTTGCCAGTCCACAGGTAACGGCTGCAGGAACTATCGGGTCGCTTAAGCCTTGCGTCATCGTTCCAATGACGAGTACCGTCAACTCGTCAGAAGCCGGAATGGTGCTGGCTCATGAACTGGGGCACATCCGTCAACATGACTGGATCCGGATGCAGTGCGCTCACCTGATCGCTAGTGTTCTCTGGATTCATCCGCTTGTGTGGTTACTGCGTAGACAACTGACCAAGGATATTGAGCAAGCCGCGGATGAATGGGCACTGGACCACGGGTGTGACGCCGAAAGCTATGTCATGACACTTGCGAAGCTAAAGCAGAATGCGGGGCCGGCCGTTGGGTTGGCGATTGCGGCATCTGAACACTCTTTGGTGACCAGAGCTCGGCGGGCCTTGGACTATGTACCGAAGGCGCCTAGGCGCCGATTACTCGAGTCGGCTGTGCTGTTCTTTTCAGCATTTATGGCAGTAACGGTGTCGTTCAGAGTTGTAGACCGTCCGTTCCCGAGTCCTCCCGCTCAGCTGGTTGTTGCTTCGAACCAAGTGTCTACAGATACTCGGAAAATTCAGGGCCTGTCGCGTGCAACAGTGCCCGCTAGTCAGGCAACAGTTTCCCTTCCTGGCGAAACTTCCAACACCGAAGCTTCAGCTAGCGTTTTGCCGAATGAATCCACGTCAAAATCCATTCCGCAACATCAGCCAGCTAATCCGAAAAATGATACGAAAGAAACGGCGCGGCTCGATCCACCACAACGAGCCCTGGATTCCGCTGACCTGATGGCCCTGGCGCGTTCAATGGACCTTGTGGGAAAGGCAGTCGAGAAGGATGAAAGCTGGGAACCTCAAGATCTTTCGCTGTGGCCTGAGTCTGAGCTTCTGGCCGAACAGGGGCCGGGCGGCCCGTCACGGCCGAAAATCATTTTGGCGCCTGTCAGGCGTGGTCAAAACGAGTCCGAAGGCATCTTTCTTGGATGGAAAACAGAGTTTTGAGCGATAACTCGGCGGCGACTAGCCAAGGCGGATGTCTGGGGTCAGGACCAAGTGCCAGGTTTAATTACCCTCGATGTCTGGGGTCAGGACCAAGTGCCAGGTTTAATTACCCTCGGAAGCACGACCACGCACCAAGGGCCTAACGTATTACCCATGCGCTCAGAATAAAACGCTATCTATTAGCCAATAACGGACCCTTACTGGCAGGCGTTACCCTTCAAGCCCGTGAGGCGAATCACGTCCAGGTTGCCGTCGGCGTAGCCGCTGGTGGTGCTGTCCCAGCTGACGCTTGCCGAATCTGGGCCGGTAAAGCTGACCGATATCTCCCCCCAGGGCACGGAATCCACTACCGAGGGATTGAAGTTGGGCGGGAAATCAGCACCGCTAAAGGCGGCCAGGGGCACCGTTGCCGTGTCCCCGTCGAGCGGGCCCTGGCCAAATAGCCAGACCTGCTCACCGTTTCGGTAGACGTACCAGGCCAGAATCACCTGGTCCTGACCGCCGGTGTTCACCACCTCCATGACAAACCCATGACCGTTCTGGTCGGGGTTGTAGTAGCTGCCGCTGCGGCAGCTGTTGCCGCTGGTGCTGATCGGAGCGAGCTGGGTCATGGCCATGCTGCCGCTGCCAAATCCGCTGACGCTGCTATCCCAGGAGGCGGTGCCTTCGGTATTGCTGTCAAAGTCAAACGTCAGCGTGCCCCAGGGCGTGAGGTTGACCGCGTCCGCATTGAAGCCGGGCAGAAAATCAGCGCCGTCGGTGATAAACACGTTCAGCTCCGCCTGCTGGCCCTCGGCCGGGCCTGTGCCGATAAGCCATACCGGGTTGCCGTCCTGATAGACATACCAGTAAGCGTTGACCAGATCGGGTTCGCCTGCGCCACCCTCCAGTAGCTCGATCAGCCAACCGTGGCCGGACTGTTCGGCGTTGAACCAGGGCCCACTAATTTTTGAGCTTAGACCGGAAGCGGAGCAGGAGGCCGGCGTGCTGGCATCTGTCACCTGGATGTTGTCCAGATAAAACCCTTCGAACTCGAGGCCCGGGTCTGACGAAAAGGCCCAGCGGATCTGCACTGTCTGGCCTGCGTAAGCGTTCAGACTGCTGCGATATTCAGTGAACTGCTCTTGCACACCGTTAAAGGCGCCCTGGCTGGCCGGATAGCCACATTCGTTGATCGGTACGCCATCGCCGTTGGGCTCGGTTTCGGAAAAGTCTGAAGGATAGCCCCCTTCCGGAGGCAGGTCAGACCAGGTCTGGCCGCCATCGCTGGAGATCTCCACGACAACACCGTCCCAGTTCAACTCCAGGTTGTACCAGGCGTCATAGGAAAGGCGGGGCGAACCACCGGCGGCCAGGTCTATCGGCGGGGTGGTGACATACGCGCACGTCAGGTTGGGGTGGTTCTCCCCGTCCGGGGCGTTGTGGAAGCTAAACGACCCGGTGGAGGCGCGCTGTTCCGTCACCTGCCAAGGGGCACCGGTGCTCACAAACGTCAGCGAATCGATATCATCAAGGTAGGTGCCCGGCTCATTGCTCTCTGAGCGAGTCGTGGCGCGTACCCGAAGCTCGTCTCCGGTCTCGTTGCCTCCGTCCGGGCCCTCGCCACGACCGGCCGTGTCTTCCGCCCGCACCACGTAGTAGTAGGTGGTCAGCGGTTCCACATCGAGATCCTGGAATCCGGTGGCGCCCACGCTGGCAATGCGGTTTTCCGGCCCAGGGACAAAAAACGGGTCAACCGATCGATAGACGTTGTACTTCAGACCCGCGCCCGGGCACACGGCTTTTCCCGGCGCCCAGCTGACGGTGATGCCGCATTCATCACCGCCGACGACATCGATAGAGGTGGTCGCCGAATTAAACTCCGGCAGCAGCGTGCAGGCCGCCTCGGACACCACCGATTTGCAGGTGCTCACCGGGCCTTCGCCGCAGCTATCCACACCGCGGAACTGGTAGGCGTATTCAAAGCCGCCCTGTGTTCCGCTATCGGCGAACACCCCATCCGTACTCTGCCCCACATACTTAAAGCGGTCTTCAGCATCGGCGCAGCTGCCCAGGGCGCGATAGACCTGATAACCGGTAGCACCGACCACGCCATCAAGCGTCAGATTGACGTCATCGGCACCGGCTTCGAGCTGAAAATCGCCGATGGTATCCACAGCGCTATCGCACTGGGCCGCGGACACCGACAACGCAAAGCCTTGCCGATCGGTGTTCTGAATGCCGTTACCGGGAATGCTTGTCCCAGCCACGGTCACGGTGTATTCGCCAGCCTCGGGCGCCGTCAGACGCACCTGCTCTACCGTGTTGAGCGTGTCGCGGCTGCCGCCGGTGAGGGACTCGGCACCGCTGATCACATTGCCCAGCCAGGTCTGTCCGGCACCTTCCACGCGCAGGTCCAGGTCGTTGATCAGGGACCGACCAACGGCGCTGAGGGCCGGCGGGTCGGTCCAGGTAAGCGTGGCGCGAAACTCTTCGCCAGCCCCTACCGAAACGGTGAAGCGCTCACTTTCCCCCTGTTTCAGCCCGGCGCCGTTGGGCCGGTCCCAGACACGCAGGTCGCGGTTGTCGCCGGCAAAGTACAGATTGTTGTCCAGATACATGCGGCCCCAGCCCGTTTCGTTGGACGGTGTGTCGGCGTAGGCGCTGGCACCGTTGATGATCACCGACTTCATGAGCGCGCCGGATGGCACCACCTGGTCTTCGTCACTGCGCACCCCGCTTGGGTAGAACCCATCCATAAAGTACTGCCGCAGCAGTGCGGCCCCGCCGGAAACTGTCGGCGCCGACATGGAAGTGCCCTGGCGGGCGGCGGTGGGATTGTTGTTGAAAAGCGGTGGCGGATTGTCGTTCTGCGTGTTACCCAGCACTGAGCGAATGCTCACGCCCGGGGCCATTACATCGGGCTTTATGCGGCCGTCGTGGGCCGGCCCACGACTCGAAAAGCCGGCCGGGTCCCGATTGTCACCATGTTCGGTGGCGCCGGCCGATACCGGCGACTTGGCCTGAGCAGGATGGCCCGCTGTGTCCGGCCCGGGCCCTTCATTGCCGGCAGAAAACACCAACAGCAGGTCTTCCCTGGCGTAGGCGGCCGCGTCGGCTTGGAAATCATTGCCGAAATAGCCGTTGTCGGGCGGCGGTGGTGCATCCGAACCGTAGCTGCCGTTGGACACGCCAGCACCAGCATCCGCCGCCTGCAGGAACATGGGGTAGCCTCCGCGGCCGGTCAGGCAACCTTCGTCGGCGTTACCCAACTGCTGAAACAATATCTGCGCGTTGGGCGCCATGCCATCTCCGCCGTCGGAGTTGGGTTCGGTGGGCGTAGAAAGTTCGCCCCCGTCGCCGGCGACGGTGCCCACCACGTGGGTGCCATGAAAGTTGGCTCGGTTGCCACCGCAGAGCTGGTTATGATCGTAGGGAACCGCGCCTGGCTGAACGAAATAGCCGACGACTTTGCGTTCCGGAAAAAGCACACCCACCTCGTCAGCGTTGAGGAACTCTGCATCCGTAACCTCGGTATTAACCGTGCTGCCGTTGTTGTAACGGTGGAAATTCTCAGCGTTACGGTCCAGCCCGGAGTCGGCCACCGCGATAATCTGCCCGGTGCCGATAATGTCCTGGTCCCACAACGGCGCATTGTCCGGCGGCGGGCCACCAGAGGAGCCGTTGGCCTGAATGACTCCAACCGAATCCTGATTGTCGATGGTTTCCGGGTAGTGCCGATCCAGCCACATCACCTGATCTGCGGCCGCCATAGCGCGGGCGAAGGCTGCCGGGGCGACGCCGCTGGCAAGCACGACCCGGGCGATCGGCACGTCCAGCACGGAATCGGCAAACCTAACCTCGCTGCCCGGTTCCAGCTTGACTATGAGCGCGGCCAGCGCGTCGGGTGATTGGCCTGGATATCCCATTACCTCCACCGGGAACGACCGCGCTGACTTGCGTGTCTCTCGACTGAGGGTGGGGCTCACTTTGTAGTCCGACCGCCAGGGACCGACGTACCGAAGACTCGGCTCTGCGGACAGATTTTCACGACTGGCTTTGTCCCAGCGCACCAGGTAAGCGTTTTCCGGCACATAAGCGAGGATCTTTGCCCCCGCCATCTCAATCACCCGCCGGTCCACCGCATCGGCGTCGGTAAATTGCACCAGACCGTGGCGGGACTTCAGGTCCGCCGCGCTTGCTTCGGCTTTGGCGCTTTCGCCAGTGGGGTCAATCGATCCGACGCGGAGCAGTAGCTCTGCTGCGGTGGCCTGATTGAAAGAGGTTGCGAGAAAAAGAGATACAGCCACGAGTGTGGCGAGCGTCGTCCGTGTCATTAAAGCTCCCGTCCCGTTGCGAAAATTGATCGGGATTTTATGCAGCATACCGGGCACCCAAGAAGCCAGCAAATCCTGGGAATCGGACGGTTGCGGGCAATACCGGCAAGAACGGCTATTCGGGCGAATCCGCTTTCACACTTTTGTACTTTTCCGATCAATGCCTGTGGGCGTGATGCACACCAGCAGATGGTGACCGCGTCCAAATTCCTCGGCCAGTGGCTCCAACAATTCCTTGGTCCGGGGCCCGAAGATTCAATCAATCCGGTAGGACCGACCCGCCGCCCCGCCTGGCAATCGGCGCCGACCCCGGGGGCTTAGTCGGAAATCTCCGCCTCACTGCGCGACAGGCGAAGCCGCTCACGCATCTGCTGAAACGTATGAGGCTGGACCTTGCGCATGGGAATGGTCAGGGGCCGAGATTTCTGCGCCGCAAGCACACCCAGCAACGAAGCCTGGGAGTCACGCTCACCTGGGGTGTTGAGCGAGCTGGCGGCGAGAATTACCGAGGGTTCGCTGATGACGTTGCCCGCGGCGTCGGTTTCGAATACAAAACCCAGTGCTTTGTCATCGGTTGTGAAAAACTTGGCTACAGCAATGTCGCCGTCTTCAATTTCCTGGACCGCAACGAAGGCCTCTTCATCCTCATCGAAGTAGGCAAAGCCAGGGGTACCTCCCGAATCCAGAGTCGTGAATTCCTTTGCCGGCGTGACGCCATCTTCCAGAAGGGCCTGAGCGACGGCAAACACGATGGTGTCGGAGTCGGTCTCGGTAGTCGAAACCTCTGCCACGGACCAAACTCCATGCAGAAAATCGGCATCGTTGATGAAGTTGAAATTAAACGGCTCCAGGGTTCGCTCGACGCCGTTGGCGTTGACGGCCCCCAAAAGTCGTCCTTGCTGGGGGCGGAACTCAGCGTTGAACGGACCCAGCTCTGTGGTTTCGGTGCGGTTGCGAGTGACCGAAAGCGTCCCGGTCAGCGTGACCACAACTTCCTCCAGACTCACAGCTTGATAGGTCACCGTGCACAGCGCCGTCCGAAATGTCGGAGCTCCATCGTCTTCGTAGGTGTACCAGGTAAGAAATGCCAGATCGTTCTGGGACTCGATGGTCCACCCCTCGCCGTTGAATCGAGGGTCCCAGAAAGTGCCTTCAATCGTGGCCCCGGCAAACGAGACGTAAGCAAGCAGCATCGCGGCGATGAGTAATCTCATAGTGACA